>JAIRZO010000091.1 GCA_031267195.1 Holosporaceae bacterium
ATATGAGCATCCTAATCCATAATTCGCGTTTACAACTAGTTGGTGACACCAACTCCGCGTCCCCACATCAGAAACTTTGTCTGGCCTTCGGGTAGGCCCTTGCAGTTGGATCCACCTGCGAAAGCCTTGCCAATAAAATTGCTGGAGAAGGCATGGTCGCATACGATGGTTAGAACAAAAACCTTGTTGCGTAATGTTAGATTGGTGGAGGTTGTAAATCCCAGCTCGGGTTTTGTGCCGTCCACTAATGCTATATCGCCAGTCCTGGCTAGAAATGTATTGTTCTGGCCAAGAAATGGCGCACTACTTTCCTTTTTCCCTGTTTTATCTGGCCAGTACACATCTTCGTTACCGTAGGGTGCAGCACTGCACATAACATCCAAGCTGTCGTAGATGGCAAAATAATATCTTATTTTTTCCTTTAACACGAATATGGGCTTGTGTTTCTCGATGATAGCATCAAAATTAGTGGTTTTTTTGGTTGATACAAAATCCAGCACCGCCTCCGTAACCATGCTATCCATGGCATTTCTTACACTGTTAACTTTGATCATCTCAAATATAAAAAATATCATCAACAAAATTACTGGCAGAGTTAAGCTGGCTTCTAGAGTTGCCAATCCTTTTGTTTTTGATTTTAAAAAAGGCATTTGTACATTCCAACTGGTTCGATTAGCTACCTCGGATCTCCAACGACTCTTGCAAAAAACGTGTGGCAGACATATGAATAATCGCTTTCGATGGATAATAGTAGAATATTTTTAATAAAATATTAATCAGAAAATCCATCATATGGACGTTTTCCCATGACTTTGATAATATGAAAACGTAAATTCAGAGGATAAATTAAGTCACCGGCAGAAATGCTGTAATCTGCCATGTGTTTTTGTGTATCAGGCATATGCAGAGAAAAAAGAAAAATTAATTTAGCAATGGAATCAAAAATGAAATTATCCGGATTTGTTTCGTTAATTACGCTTGGAGCAATGTCCCTGATTTTTAGTGGATGCCAGCCAACTAAAGATCACCATGGTAACATAGTATTTTGCAATGCCATTGGCAGTTTTGAGGTCGGAAAAACAAAAGCCAGTGAAGTGGTTGACCGATGCGGTACTCCGTCTATCTACAGAGATCCATTAACGTGGATATATATTAAATACAGAAGCGAAGAAATTGCTTTTAGGCAGGAGGAAGCGATTGATAAATATGTGGTACGCATGAAGTTTGATCAAAACGGCGTCTTGCAGTCTCTAAATATCATTGATGCTCGCAAATGCCGAAATGTGGTAGAAGACGAAGATATTACGGAGTCGTTGGTACAACGACGTAAAATGCCGAACAAAAAGGCAGCGAAATAAGATTTTTCAGAACCTAATTTATATGATGCAGCTGGCTCCAGCGGGCTGGTGTTTTTGTATTGCTGTGGAGAAATATTTTCAGTTGTCGTATGAGTTACAAACGCAAAAATTGTTAAGATGGGGTGTCTCACAATGAGGCTTGCTATGTTTCCCGGTCAGGGATCCCAGGTGCTGGGAATGGGGCTTGATATTTACAATGCATTTTTAAGTGCAAAACAAGTGTTTCTGGAAGTTGATGATGCGCTGTCATTCAATTTGTCGGATATGATATTCCATGGATCCGCTGATGAATTAAAGCAAACAGAAAATGCTCAGCCGGCTATGATGGCCGTCAGCATGGCGCATGTGGCAGCTTTGCGAGAAGAATTTGGAATAAATTTGGCTGATCACGTTTCATTTTTTGCTGGGCATTCTCTTGGCGAATATACAGCCCTGTGTGCCAGCGGAGTTATGTCCATAGCTGATACGGCGAAGATTTTGAAGATTCGTGGCTTGGCAATGTCCACTTCATCCATTATGAGTGGGACAATGGCTGCCATCCTGGGATTGAATCTGGAAACTGTGGAAATGCTGATAAATGAGCAATATTCTGCTGGGAAAAAAGCAGGTACTGCGATTGTTCTGCAAATCGCCAACGACAATGCTCCCGGACAGGTGGTGGTTAGTGGAACTAGGAATGCTGTGGAAAGTTTTATCACCATTGCTAAAAAAAATGGAGCGAAGCGGTCTGTATTGTTGGAAGTTAGCGGTCCGTTTCATTCTGAGCTTATGCAAAATGCTGCCTACATACTGGCGGATTGTCTGGACCAGATAAATTTTCTTAAACCCGCTAAGCCCATTATAGCAAACTGCACTGCCCGCGCAGAAAGTGACAATTTTCGGGAATTATTGGTGCAGCAAATTACCGGACGGGTCAGGTGGCGCGAAAGTATGATTTTCGCAAAAACCAATGGGGTTTCCAAATGCTGGAACATTGGTGCCGGAAAGGTTCTCTGTGGGTTAGCTGGACGTACATGTCCGGAATTTTCCTTGGTGAACATAAATTCTGTAAAAACCATAGAAGAAGCAGCAAAAATGATTGGTGCGCAACAATGAAAGACTGAATAAACTTCTTCCGAGACCCTAGCTCTTCCGGTAATTTTGAATGAGTATATATCTTTCATCGATACATTTTCGTATTTTAGGATGAAAAATCAATCCAATCTATTCGTGAACCTACTTTTTATCAGAAAACATCATTTTGGCAATCAAAGATTCAAGATTTAGTGGACCGGTTGTATATTTAATTGAGTCTCCGTCTTTCAGGATCTTTTCATTTCCTCCTGGGATTAAAGACAAATACTTGCCTCCAAATAGCCCATCGCTGGAAATAGACGCACTGCTATCAGATGGTAGTTTTATATTTTTGCTAACGGAAAAAGTTACAATTGCCATAAATGTCTGTGGATCAATC
>JAIRZO010000081.1 GCA_031267195.1 Holosporaceae bacterium
AGCCTGCTCACATCCGACAAGCTCCCGCCTCCGCTGGGACGTTATGATTTATTTTGTTGTTATTATTGTTTAATGTAGCCAGAATGCCCGATGATATTTTTTCATCTTTATCCTTGCTACCGCGTGATGAGCCAAATTCAAAGCTATAAGCATCCTTAAGGCAGGAGCCAAATATGCCGGATACAGTAGATATAATTCCCACAACTTCTCCTGGCAATTCACCTTGATAGAGAGAAAGTATCAACATGCATATGATTAATCCGACAACGGCTCCGACAATCATAATATTTAATCTCCTGTTGCGGCTGTAAGCATTGATGGTGTGAACGGTGTTGGGATTGCTGAATACATTGCTGCGGTTTGTTGTTTCGCCACCGGCTTCTCCGTGGGAGGTATTATTTTTTTTATAATTTTCTCCATCATTCCCATTTTTTTTGTGACTTTCTGACAATTTTTCTTGCGCCAGCGGAGGCTTGGGATTTAACACAATTCGCTGAACATTTCCTATTCCTGTGGAAATGGTTGTGATGGATTGCTCTGTTTCTTCATCAAAGGCTGATTTTTCATAAGAATCTACAATAGTATCATCATGCGATGATGATACTGGTATCTGCACTGCAGCCTGTCCATCCTGCTCTGCAGTTGATGAAGGCGACAGTGATTTTTCTGCTTCCTGCAGCACATTCACCATTTCATTCTTCAGAGTATTGATGGAGTGCAGTACTATTTTTTCCAAGAAATTTTTCATTTTGTTTTTTCCTTTCGCTTAATTTTTGAGTACATAAAAATAATGGGATCCGAAAATTCTTCGAGGAATCAAATAAACGGCCCAGTAGGGTTTGATGCTGCGTTCGTGATAGTGATCACAGCCATCTGTCAAATCTGGCCATCTTTCGCACAAAACATTTTCTGCAGTTTCCAGACATTTACCAAAAATATGAGCATCTTCCTGGGAGATGTGCATTATTCTTCTGTAGTTGGGATCACTTCTGTTCCAGCAGGAGAATTGATACGGAGCGGTGCAAACATCGGCTATAGAATTGGCGAAACTTTTCTTTTTTCTGTTCATAACAACGTTAGCTACGGCTATTAGTGATACCAAACCGAACTTGCTCAGCTCTCCGCGAGCTTCGCCATAGACGGTTCTTGCCAATGTCTGCAGGTCATTTTGTGAGTAATTCATGGAGATTATTCCTTTTCAGATTTTTTGCGGGAGAAAATGTTTTTTTGGTGATTAAAACGAATGAATCAGAAACTAATCCAGAGCAATGAAGTTGATCCTTATCAGATTAGTGCCCGGAGTGTGGATCAAGCCGCTGCTTCCGTAGGTGCGGCTCCTGCCAGAACAATTGTTGGTGAGTTGTATTTTACAACCACCATTTTTTAACTCCTCATAGAGCGTCATTTTTTGCGAAATGGTAAATGTATGCATAAAAATTGCCCTGGCGTCATTTAGCATATTAACTTTGCTATCGGGATCGATACCTAATTTTTTTAGACCACTCAATTTTGATAGGTATATGCAGGAAGCACGACCCTCGGCTGTGGAATGAAAAACGCAGGATTCCATGTTCTGGGGATGAGTTCCATATTCGTAAAAACCTCCGTAGGCATAGAAATGATATGGAGCTCGCCCGGAAATTCCTTCCATTTGTAAAAATTTACTGGCTCCACTTCCTCTGGTGTATTTCTCAATGATATCTCCAGATTCTGCGGTGGGAAATTTTTTTTCGAACAGCACCACTTTTTTGTTGCGGGAAGAATCAGCTATAACCGAGGCTGTATTGCTCGGCACAAAAAAGTATTCACCAAAAAACTCGTCCATGAAGGACTGACTTTGTCCATCGCAAAAATATTCTCCGGTTTTTTCAAAAAGAATAAGGATTTTGGAGCAAAATAATCTGTTGTTTTTAAAGGTTGAGCAGGAATCAAAATGAGGATTTTCGTAGATGCTATTTTTCCCGAGGCTAACATTGTCTTCCTGACGGATTAGCACCGTGTGCTGCTTTATCTTTGCCGGATGCATGCTGGCATCCAAAATGATCGACGTTGGCCATTCTTCATTTAGCTTTATGGGACAAATGCCGCCATCATCTGGCATTTCTAACGCAACTGTGGTGACAATATTTTCTTCGGTATCCGGCACATTGCCAAAGTTGCGCAAATATCCGTCCGACAAAAATCGAATACTTCTTACAATGGACATTGTCTTTTCCTTTCAAAAATAAAAAATGATTCGCCAATTTTTTTTTGATATTTTTCAAAATTTATTGTGTGGGGAGAGAGAACTCCGGTAGATCAATTTCCCTTACGATTTCCCGTGTTGTGCTAAAGGGATGTAGTGTAACCTTGATTTTCGTTGCATGGACTTTCAGCTGATTCTTCAGTTCATTCACGGACTTTGCTTCCTGCTGCGCCAGCATATCCTCCTGTTCTTCTGGAGAATTTGTAATTTTGACATCGGTGACAATATCTTCCATTGCCAGCTCAGTTTCTTCCGGCATAATTTCCAAAGCATTCATATAGTTGTTCAGCAGGGCAGGCCAATTATCGTTAGACTCCACTAGACAGCAGGCAATGGAAACATTCAAAATCTTTCCTGTTGCGTTAGCCTCCAGATTAGTTTTTGTGATTTTTCCAGAAATTTTACCCATCTGGAATCTATTATCTTCAACGGTAATTTGATCGTTTATGCTAGCAAACCAAAAGGCGCTTGCATCAACGCTGAAGCTGACCTCGATATATCTGGATGAATAGTTTATCAGGGCAATGGCTTTTTGGATTGCGTATCTAATGGCATTTTTACCGCGGTCGGTCGCAAAAAACGAACTTTTGGAATCGTTCGACAGGGCATCCGGAATTTTTTCCTTTGATTTCCATTTGTTTTCATCAAATTCTTCCTGCGACAGGTGAGTCAGCGTGCATTCCCACACGAAATCATTCCGGATTACCTTCATGCCCATCTCATAATGCATATAGCATTGCCAAAAGGGATACTGTTTTGCCAGTTGAATGCGATTTAACTGTAAATGCAGTGTTTTGTTACGGCCATGCATCACATGTCCATTGCCGACATTTACCCGAACGATTTCATGACGTTTTTGGCGATAGTTCCATCCGATCAGCATTTTTCCATGAAAATAAAAGCGGCGAAATTGCACTCTTTTCCTATTCATGGGAACTAAAGTAGATGCAGATGAGGATGATGCCATCAACGGCGCTTCACCTGTTCCATCACCTATAAAAAATTCCCGAGAAACTGCGGGACATTTTTGCACATAGGTCGCCGTTTGCGGTGGCACCATTTCGTTTATTTTACAATAAATGAGATGGTATCCGCTGCGGATGGAAAAACGACAGAGTTTTTCTAGTCCGGATTTTATGTTGGTAAATGAGTTGATGTAGTTTGTCTTGAAATTAGACGCAATTATCGGATATAGATCAATATAGCCGTAGATTCGCTGGATCCAGCTGGTTTCCAGTACCACATTCACATTTTTGTATGGTTCCCGTGCCAGTCTCACTTTCATGGAATTTTGCAGGATTTGGTCACCACTGACGGTTATGTGTTGCTTTCCTTTGACGATATCCGATAGAGATAGTGCGCCGGTTCGCATGGACCAATAGAATATTTTTTCGTCATTTTCCAAAAAAATTGTTGGATTGTCGAGGTCTTTGGAAGAAAAAAATAAATCATCGAACGGAATATGATGGTCCTGCAGATCATGCATATTTGTCTGCCGATAGCACTGCAGATTGTTTTCTGCAAACATTTTCAGCTGTTCATTGTAGTCGTCCGGTTCCGCTATTAATTCCAGTTGTACACAGCTGTTGGAGAATCCCACTGGAAATGCCATCAATCTTCCGGAAAATAGCAGATCAACCCGTGGGTCGTCATCGTTTTGCTGCAGGCCTATTTTTGCATACCGTTTTCGCAGTAATTCTTCAGAATTTTCCGTATAAATCGAGACTTTTGCCGTAGCAAAGCCCCATTCCCGCTGGTTGATTTTCAGGGAAATCATATCTTCATCTCCACGCCATGATTCTTTTTTTTCGAAGAAAGAATCACTCCAATCAAATAGTAATTTCATGTATTATGTCTCCAATTAATTTAGTCATTGAATTAAACAGGAAAAGGAAAAAACATGTCAGAATTCTCCGGCGATCGTCGTGTCACCAACACTCGCCGAGGCGTACTATTCCTACTGTTGGTGATGGTGATTAGCTGTGTCAATGACGCCATCGCAAAACTTTTGGGGCAACGGCTAGATGCGCTGCAAATCATTTTTTTTAGATTTTTTTTCAGCCTCATAACCCTGCTACCGATTGTGCTCAAAATGGAGGCGAAGGTGTTTGAAACAGCCAATCTGACCTTCAATTTTGCCCGCGGAGTTCTGGGGGTCATAAGTTTCTATCTGTATACCTATGCCATTATGAAAATTTCTCTTGTGGAAGTTGTAACGATTATGTGGATCATTCCGCTATTTACCATGATCCTGGCGATATTTTTCCTGCATGAACGGGTAACAGCGGAACGATGGACAGCAACAATGCTGGGATTCTGTGGACTTGCTTTCCTCATATATCACGACTCGGGTTCGATGCCTTTGTCTTTTAAGTGGATTTATCTTGTGCCGTGTGCAGCAGCATTTTTATTCGCCATTCAAGATATTATGATAAAAAAAATGATTGTTACCAATGAGAACAGCTGCACCATATTACTATACTTTGCTATGATTACCAGTGCTCTTGCTTTTTTCCCTGCGATGGCGGTATGGCAAACACCTAACATGCGCGAACTGCTGCTGCTGTCGCTGCTTGGTTTGTTTGCGAACCTGATGCAATACCTTCTTATGAAGGCATTTGATGCGGCGAAGCTGTCTGTGCTAGCCCCCTACCGGTATCTCGAATTTTTTATCTCCGCCCTGATTGGTTATCTGCTATTCAACGAATTACCAGGCACAAATGTTTTGGTTAGTGCCATGATGCTTATCCCAGCAACACTCTATTTAACGCTAGTGCGCCGGGGCTGAGAAGATCCGACCCTACCCATTAATCCTAAAGAGAAACTCGTAAACCTCCGGACAATCATTGCCATCCGCCAATAAAAAATAACAAAGTATTGAATGTTAAATCAGCTGAGAATTTTAGGTACAGCCCTAAGAGCTAAAAACCTAAGATGCATTTTATAATATAAAAAACATCTTGTCAATAGCTAAAAACATATTCAGAAATATTTTTTTGAGTAATATTGAGCGACCAGACTCAAAGCTTTTTATTTCCATGGGGCCGGTGATAAACCTTACGCTTTAGCGTGAATTGCTTTAGCGTCCTAGTAGTTGTAAGCATGAGACATGAAGAATAGTCGAAAAAGATATGCAAAAGGTGCCCGCACAGTATTGGACATTACAGTATCATTATGTGTGGAAGACGAAGTATTCTTACAAGGTATTAAGTGGCGATATTGCTCTCAGATTGAGAGATTTGCTGAAGGAAGTATGTAGCTTGCAGGAAATGACAATTGTGCGCGGAAATATCAGAGCTGATCATGTGCATATTCTTGTAAGAGCTCCAAGCTATCTGTCTCCGGCGAAAATTGCTCAGTACCTGAAAGGACGTTCGGCACATGCAATGTTAAGGGAGTTTCCCGAGCTTAGAAAAAAATATTGGGGATGTCATTTGTGGGCTAAGGGTTATTTTTGCAGCACAATTGGGGCAGTTACTGAAGAAACAATAAAAAAGTATATCGAAGACCAAAAAGATGAAGATTCTGTCTTCAAAGTTTGGGACGAAAAGAAGGATTTATCCGCATCCGGAGAGCCTTTAGGTACCTAACATTCTTCGTGCTTTAGCACGTAGTAATTGAATTTACCATATTTCTTAAGCGAGATGTTGCATATATACTTAAATTATACTTATTTGCAAACTCTTGCTTCGCTTGTATTATTACACAGCATATGCTATTAATACATTGTCATGTGTTTTTTTATTGGTAATTTAGGAGTTAGAATAATGAAAAAAATGTTATTGTTGTCCTCTGGGGTTGTTTGTTTTGGGATCCTGCCACTACAAGAGATAAGTGGGTTGAATGGACCTGCGCAGAAAAATCAGGTGATGAACACTAGAATTAGATCTTTGCAGCGTCCGGCTGGTTCTGTACCTCTACAGCGGGTAGCGGATCGGCGACTTATTGAAAAACCGCGACCTGCTCCTGTTATGGGCTTTGCTGGTAAGCCTCCTGCTGTGGCTGGTTCGATATCTCCGAAAGTCTTCTCAGGGAATAAAGTTGGAAACAACCTGCAGCCGTCTTTGAGCTATGTGGGAGATTACCCGTTGAGGGGACATACACCTGTTCTTGATTTGGCCGGGTCGGAAAATATGAATCCATCCGGACCAAACTACCATCGGCCGTTGGCTGGGGGCTCGTCCTTGGGCAATTGCGGGGCAGAACCCTGTGCGGGGCCGCTGGTGGATTGGTACAAATATGTCGGGGGTTTTGCACCTGACACGTCTAACCATCCGGCAACCAGCCGGAAATCCGGGGCGCCGCTGCTGGAGAGCCTGTGTTCACACAGCAACGGCTCTGGGCGTCAGGAGTTAGACAAACAGACTTCCACACCAGAATCCGGCACCGGGATAGGACTGGGCTGGTCCGGGTACGACTTCGGTTCTGGATTTGCGGAACGTGGAGGCCCGGAGGCTTCGGGACATGGCCGTGCCCGGCCCGGAGCCGGTGCTGATGTTTGGTCCGGGTACGACTTCGGTTCTGGATTTGGGAGAGGTAAGAGGCAGGAACGTTCGGGAGATGGCCGTACCCATCCCGAAACCGACATGGATGAAACGAATCAGGTCCAGGTCTTTGGTTATGGTCCTGCCCCGTACGCTCGCCCAGGTAGGCCCGCCGAGGCAGCCTCGGGGGACAAAGTGCTAAAGAGATTCGAAAATCTGAGGCTTGGATCAATTGGAGAATATCACAACAGATTAGGCTCGGATGTTAATACTGGCCTGAGACGTAATGTAGATGCGGTAGGGTATCAACAAGCACTAAACACCACATCGGCCTCAGGTAACCTAAGTCAGCGGAACATACTGCTGAGCACGTTCCCGGCTGTGGACTACACACCTCAGTCTTTGGCTCAGCTGACCGAGTCGGCAGAACGAATTAGCTCCGCCTTGGCTATGATACGTGGGGAACTAGAGGATAGCATCACTGCTGACCTAAGCCCTGGGCAAAGGGTAGGTTACCCCCCGGCAGAAACAACCACCTTGCATCGGACAAGAACTAACCTGGAATCAACTTTGCATGATTACGGCCACTTACACTGCTTGACCCTTGGTATAAGACTGCAGAGTATACACAACTGGAAATTTCCACCTAGCTCTGGGTCGGTCACAACTTATCCGCAAAAGAGGCTGCTCAACAAATTGTACTCGCTCATGGACACCTGCAGCAGCAACGTGGTCTTTATAACATCGCTGTTGGGTGCTAATCTAACACCGCCGATTGCTACTCTCCAGCCGGTTGTATCAGTTATAGATGAGCTCTGCAACCGGTATTTGGATACCTGCACCCAGCGTGCTGAAGTCACCATACCTGGGACCATGGTCCAGAGTAAGGGTTCCACCAGTGCTATTTCGGACGCAAGGACCCCATCTCGGACTCACGGCACTGAAAAAAAAAACTAGCACTGCTTGAGCGCAACTGTACCTCCTCGATACAATTACCACCACCTATTCCTATCACGGATTTCTTGAAGAAAGATGACGGTGACATTGGACTGGGCGAGGGCGCGCATAGTAATGCTGGTTCGAGGCGAAGCGGTCCCTCGCCGTTTGTCAGTACTAGTGATTATAGACCCTCAAGCGTGGTAACGACCAAACCTATCTTTGGGGGGTTTTCCTCGCGCAAACCTGAGGTTGACCTTCGCGGGACCGGGTACCCTGACCTTAGTTCTGATCATGGAAGAAGCAGCTCCTCACCGTTTGTTAGTACTAGCGTCTACAAACCTTCGAACGTGGTGGAGAACAATCCTGGCTTTGGCGGGTTTTCCTCGCACCAAGCTGGTGATAACCTTAGCCGGACCAAGTACACTGCCCTTAGTTCTGATCATGGAAGAAGCAGCTCCTCGCCGTTTGTTAGTGGCAGTTTTTTCGAGCGCTCTGGATGGGGACAAGCACCGCCTGATAATAAGGCGGATCGCTTTTTCCCAGTTGTGAATTACCCACCCCAGCCCGGGAGCAAACGCACTGATACTCGTCCTGGGCGGAACAGTCACTCGCCATTTGTTAGTGAGAATTCAGGTAGAACTGCTTCTGGTAACGGGAGGGAAAGTAAAAAGATCGACTCTGGCCGGGGGAGCTTGACCTCGGTTGAGCTCCTCGGTAGCTGCGTGCTGCCATCCATACCAGCTGCTTTTACCGGGGCTTGCTTGACGGAACCTTCGTATGATCTTGCACTGACTGATAGAGCACACAATAGCACTTGTTCTGGGCCAGGCAGCCACTCGCTGTTTGTTAATTTTGGTAATCTCGGGCGGTCTGACCAGTCAATAACACTGCCTGCTTGTATGACGGATTCCTCGGTCGCGTCTACGGATAAACTTCAGCGGACCGGACTCATGTACAGTACTGCTGACTCTAGGCCCAGCAGCCACTCGCCCTTGGTTAGTGAGGCTCCTGGTGAACCTGCTGGTAAAACAAAGTACCAGAATCAGGATCACCGCTCTAGAACCGGACAGAGGAACTCAGCTGAGCGCCACATTCGCCACCCAGCGACCATCACATCGCCTGATTTTAGCAAGAGTTCCTTGCACCGTACTAAGGATACTTTTCAGGCGCCTCTTCGCAACTCCGGTAGACCTCGTGCTGCTATGACAAGACGGTGGCAGTGTGTTGATGGGGATCATGATGGAACTACTTTTGGTCAGGGGACACGATACGGGGAGAACGACTCTCAATTGAGCTTGGACTCGGCTGATGACGGCTGTAGCTCCTCAGGAGCATCAAAACCACCTGTTTCTATGGAGGATTTCTTGGAGAAAGATAAAGGTAGCAATGACCAGACCGGGAGCAGACGCACTAGTATTGGTTCGAGGGGTAGCAGCCACTCGCCGTCACTTGATAAAGCTGAGCTTTTCTCATTCGCACCTGGGAATTCTCTTCACACACCTGAGAGCAGACACACTATTACTGGCTCTGACAGAATCAGTCACTCGCAGTCTGGTGATAGTACTGCTGGAGAGGACAAAAAGTTGCCTCAGGTTGATGAGTTCATTGCTAGCCTCCACAAAATTGGCAAGTAGTTGCATGTCTAACCATGGAACATTGATACACGGGGCGCCCAGACTATGGGATGCCCTGCGTTTTTTGTGCCAAAATAGGTATTCGATGGTAATTTTGGGACATGTACTTGTCGGACAACAGGTTTCTGTATCGGTACTATTTGCTGTGGTTTGGTGCAAATAACGGAATTCTGAAGTCGTTCGGTCTTAGGAAAGTGCGACCTGGAATATCATAGATATTCTTGCGCATCATTATCGCTCACGCAGCTTGCTTGCTGGGCCTATCGCCAAAAAGGCTCAGCAATTGCTGGCAGGTTATACCCCAGTTGTGTACTTTTGTCATCTATTTTCTCTCAAACCTGCGAACTCCAGCATAAAGGCTCTTAGACAACGCCGGAGACCTCCTTCAAGTCCTTGTAGGACACATGTTTCACGGAATTGCGGATCTGATGAACAATGCATTTTTGATGATCCGATTGTGGAAAACAACTCTTGATTGCCTCGTCCAATCCCCTCAAATTGTCGGTGCAAAAAATCAGAACCCGCCGAACTCCGCGACTTTTCAGGTCGTTCATCATCGAAAGCCAATATTTTGCAGATTCTGCTCCTCCAATGGGAAAGCTCAATACCTTTTTCTGTCCCTCCATTTCAACGCCAACACAACCTTAGGCTGTTACTTTTTGCATAATTCCGTCTTTTTTGGCTTTGAACGCCATACCATATATACAGACTTCAACGGCCTCAATTGCCACTCCTTGATCTCACCCAAAACTCGATTGGTAACATTGGACACAACCTCCGCAGAGACCTCAAATCCATATAATTCCTTGATATTTTCGGATATGTCCCGGGTACTCATCCCGCAACCATAGAGAGATTATTTTGTCTTCAATCCCTAGACTCTGTCGTCATGAGATGATATATGTTATACTGGCATGAGAGCCATGTATAGGAGTAGGAGAATGGAATTAGCACACAGGAGACATGATATAACAGATAGAGTGTGGTCA
>JAIRZO010000046.1 GCA_031267195.1 Holosporaceae bacterium
GACACATGAGCTATGCGGATTATGATCATTTCAAGCACAATATTCTGGTGATCGCAAAAACGCAATTCCTCCAATCCCTTCAGCAACATCTGCCATAGACGGCTTAATGCCGGAAGCGAAACCTTCGATTCCAGTCGGTTTAACTGGGAAATCACTGCATCATCCAGGATATTATCTCCGAGATCAACAGATGTTTTTTTAAGGGAAAGCGCATGAACATAATCTAATAGTGTATTAACCACAGACTCAGCAGACACATCACCCTTCATAATCTCCCGATACTTAAGAACTGCTGCCTTCACATCGGAGGAAAAAATAAACTGCAGCAGTTCTATTAAATCAGCATCTTTCGAAAAATTCAGTAGATCCCTCACATCCTGCAGATCTATTCGGCTTCCATTCCCGATATTAATAACCTGATCCAAAATGGACAATCCATCGCGGATGGATCCATCTGCCGCTCCGGCTATGATGGCGAGGGCATCCACACTGACACTTATGTTTTCCTGATTGCAGATGGATGATAAATATTGGGCAATTAAATCTCGGCCAACCCTCTTCAGATCAAACCGAAGGACACGGGACAATATGGTTTCCGGAATTTTATGGATCTCCGTTGTTGCCATCAGAAACTTAACGTGCTCCGGCGGTTCTTCCAATGTTTTTAAGAGGGCATTGAAAGCGCTCCTGGAGAGCATATGAACTTCGTCTATTATGAATATCTTAAACTGCCCTGTAGTAGGTTTATAGCGACAGGATTCGATAATTTCACGGACATCTTCTACACCGGTGTTGCTGGCTGCATCTATTTCGATGACATCGATTTGGCCACCTCGTAGAAAATCAAGACATGATTCGCACTTCCCGCAGGGTTCCGGATCGCTGTTGGCACACCGGAATGCCTTAGCCAAAATCCTTGCGATGGTGGTTTTCCCCACTCCCCTTGTCCCAGCAAAAAGCATTGCAGATCCGAGACGATTTTTTAGCATTCCCTGGGTTATGATGCGGACAACGATATCTTGACCAACCACCTGCGAAAATTTCTGTGGCCGATACTTTGTGGCAAGTGGAACATAGTAACTCATGTGTATTTTTCTCGTAATTGCAGACATTGACAACGCTTTATGCAGGAAACAAAAGCATTATAAAAATCAAACACAGAGGATAACCGACCCATTCGGTGTTCACTACGACTGCTTTCTTCCGAACCTGACCGATTTCATGCTCCTGAATGTCCGACTATCCCCAGATTATCATAGCAGAAAGCGTTGGCTATTCGCAAGAAAGCAAACATCGCGTTCTTAGCCATCGAATTAAAGGAAGATCCAAAGCGAACGAAAAAACATAATAGTGCCTAGTGGTAATGTCCCCTATTGTGGAGGGATGGACTTATTTTAAATGTCCTAGGATTATTTTTCCAGGAATTAATGATGAACTCATATGGAGTTAGTCCCTTTAGAGTTTTAAGTCGTTTAGCGAAATTATAAGCATTGACGAAGGCCTTTGAGTGCTCTTGTAACTAGTCATGAGGGCAATAGTGATGTCGTTTTACCGTTGCATCTTTGATGGTTTTGTTCATGCGTTCCACCTGTCCATTGGTCCAGGGATGCGCTGGCTGTGCGATATGCTCTAATTATAGTGACTGTTGGATATGCTATCAATTCTTCTTGGTCGTTAAGTAAAAATATTTTTTTGTCATCAGGCATTATCGACTACACATGAGATCGCTTATTAACAAGATGTAACCACTTTTTGTGTAATTTAATCTCAAAAAATGCTACGTATACACTACTTATATCTGAAGAATGGAAATCTGGTACATGGATGGATTGCAGGAATTGTTGTGGCCGGATTTGGCGACGTCTACCGCTGCCGGTGATGGCCCATTGCCATTGGGGCTCGTTGATGTGTTGCCGCTGGGGCCATTTGATGAATCCTTCTGCTACGAAACATATGCTCCACTAGCTGTTGGTGATGTGGTTGAGGTGCCGTTTGGTCGCCGGACACTGCTTGGCATCGTTACTGAATCTTCTTCTCAGAAGGTGTGGAAAAAATTGCTGCAGCAAAAGAATTTTGGAAAGAAAGTAGTAGCTGTTTGGAAAGAACCGTGCTTTGATTACGAAATTGACAATATGGATGATGCAAAATTTGGCGCTGACGTTTTTCTGCAGAACCCCAACTGCCGAAGCTTGCTGAAGAGCATATCAAAAATTTTCCCATTTAATCTGGGAAAAACCTGTTGTGATTTTTTGGAATGGGTCGCTGCCTATACCCTAATTCCCAAAGGCATGGTATTAAAAATGATGCTGTCCGAAAAGACAGTATTTAGACCGGGGAAAGCTCGGACAGCCGTGGAAAATTCGGAAAAATGTCCTCATATATCATGCAAAAATTTCAAAATGATAGAGCTGAACAATGCCCAGTTGACGGCTCGGGAATGCATTCTAAAAAACGGACCAAAGCCGTTTCTGCTGCACGGAGTTACCGGATCTGGAAAGACGGAAATTTATCTGTCCATTTTGCAAGATGTGCTGAAAAATAATAAGCAGGTGTTAATTTTACTGCCGGAAATTGCCATTACGCACCAAATATCTCAGCGACTGGAGCAATATTTGGGATGTGCGCCAATCATTTGGAATTCCAGAATTCCCTCCAAAAGCAGACGAGAAATATGGCGCGCCGCCATAGCCGGAGAAAATTGTGTTATTTTAGGAGCTAGATCAGCCCTTTTCCTGCCATTTAAAAATCTTGGATTAATAATTGTAGATGAAGAGCATGATTCCTCCTATAAACAGGAGGAGCATGGATTTTATCATGCTCGAGATATGGCCATTGTGCTTGGTGCTCGGGCGCAAATTCCAGTTCTATTGGCCTCCGCTACTCCATCCATCGAGAGCTACGCCAATGCCTGCAGCGGTAAGTATGGTTATACTTTGGTAGCTAATCGTTTTGGACAAGCATTGTTTCCATCTCTAGAGCTAATAGACATGCGCCAAAACAAACCTGATACAAATTATCTGAAAAAAAATCAAGAACTCAAATCCAATGAATTTATTTCGCAAAAATTGTTGAATGCCATCAAAAATACGATTGAAAAACATGAACAATGTCTGATTTATGTTAATCGTCGTGGCTATTCTCCGGTAACATTGTGTAGGTTATGCGGAGAAAAAATCAGCTGTCCCAATTGCACCAGCTGGATGGTATCCCACAAAAAACTTGGCAAAATGATCTGTCATCACTGTGGATATCATACAAAAATTCCAGATGATTGTTCGTATTGCGGAGCGCCAAATTCCTATGTGCAATTGGGCTACGGAGTTGAGAGAATTTATGATGAGCTGCAGCGAAAACTGCCGATGGTGCGCATACGAATAGCCTCTTCGGATACGATATCCTCCGATAAAAAATTTGCCGAGTTATCCGGAGGTATCCAAAAGGGAGAAATCGACATTGTCATTGGCACCCAAATATTGGCTAAAGGACATCATTTTCCT
>JAIRZO010000010.1 GCA_031267195.1 Holosporaceae bacterium
ACACTAAAAATTATAATATATAACGTCGCTGCCTTGTGCTTTTCGGTAAAATTCAAAAAATTTTCACCATACTTTCGACAAATCATCGATAGCACGAAAAAACGGGTACTTCTGGTAAGAATGGAAGCTGTAGTGAATATAACAAGATTGATTTTTGCAAATCCACTGGCGATGGTAACCACCTTATAGGGGATGGGAGTAACTCCTTTGATGCAGATGAGCCAAAAAGCCCATTCATTTAATTTTTCCACCAATTCGTTAAATTTGACAATTTGCCCATAAAATGCCAAAATTTTTGATCCCACCAATTCAAAAAATTCATGGCCTATATAATAGCCAAACAATCCGCCAACAACCGATGCTATCGTGCACATGGCGGCGTAGTAAAATGCTTTGTGTTTGTTTTTTGCGATCACCACCGCCAAAACCGGATCAGGAGGAAGAGGGAAAAATGAACTCTCAATAAACGATATAAACATGAGCATTGAGACCGCGTTTTTACTTTCCGCTTGCCGCATCATCCAATTGTATAATCTATTCATCATTTGAACACACACCATATTTTTTTATTCAATGACATTTTCAACGCCAACAATTCTCCGAAGATCCAATATATCATATGATGTAAGGAAATATGCGGAAGGAAGCAATACTTTTCTTCCATTTTGTACCAAAAGAATAATGCGAAAATTTGTTCCCATCCTAAAATTATCCATAAGTTTCTTTACCTCATTCAATTCATTCCTGGAACTAATCCTTATCTGTAGAGTTCTCTCTCCCGCCATAGATGTAACTGTCTCAGTCGTCCTAACATCCTTCACAACACTTTGAAAATTATCGCTGAATTTTTGCACTTTATCGGCGGTTATGCGCACTTGATCTTCGGTTTTACTACAGCTAATATCCAGCAGGACCATGTTCCCAACTTCCAGCAGTGGCCTATAATTCGACAGCGCTTCGGAAAATAAGGAAACATCCGCCATTCCGGATACATCAGAAACCTGCAGAATACAAAATTTGTGCTGATTTTTTGTGGTTTTATAGAGAACATTATTTATTATCACAACAATTTTCGCTCTTGCCAATTCCTTTGCTTCCTGCAGAGAAGGAAATCGCATTTCCCGCAAAACATTTGCATACTGCTGCATCGGATGAGATGAAATATAAAAACCGATGGCGGAAAATTCCTGCTGCAGTTTATCCGTATCATTCCACTCCGGCACATTGACAAGAGGAGGGTCACACTGCTCAAACAATAACGCCTGATCTGAATCGGCTTTCATCCCTATCAATTGATCGATGGACTCGAATAGTTGTCGTCGATTGGAATGTAGCCGATCAAATGCGCCGGCTTTTATGAAATGTTCCAAAATCCTTCTGGTAAATACCCGTAAATGTGATAATCTTTTTACAAAATCAAAAATTGATAAAAAATCGCCATTCTGTTCGCGCTCTTTCAGAACAGCCAGAACCACCTGTTCACCACTTCCCTTGATGGCCGTCAGGCTGTAGCGAATAGAATTGTCGTCATAGTCAATCAAAAACTCATGGCCGGATAGGTTAATATCCGGAGGCAATATGTGTATATTATTTTTTTTTGCATCCTGATAATAAACGTGCAATTTATCTGAATTAGTCACATCAATTGTCATACTAGCGGCAAAAAACTCGATGGGGTAATTCGCCTTTAGAAAAGCCGTTTGATACGTGAGCAAACCATAGGGAGTAGCGTGCGATTTATTAAATCCATAGCCGGCGACTTTATTCATTTGCTCAAAAAGATGCTCGGCAGTCAACAGGACCATTCCATTTTGAACGGCTCCATCAACGAAACGTTTTTTTTGGGCAAGCATTTCATTCTTATCCTTTTTTCCCATGGCTCTACGTAGGATATCCGCTTGTCCAAGAGAATACCCGCCAATTTCTTGAGCTATACGCATGACCTGTTCCTGATAAACCATCACCCCATAGGTTGGAGCAAGGATTGGTTTCAGTCGTGGATCAATGTACTGGATAGACTCCGTCCCATGCTTGCAGGCGATGTACTTGGGAATATCATCCATGGGACCGGGACGATATAGTGCTACGAGCGCAATCAAATCCTCCACCCGATCCGGCTGCATTTTTCTTAAAACATCGCGCATGCCTGCGCTTTCGATCTGAAACACACCAATACAGTTAACAATACGCAAAAGCTCGAATGTTTTTTTATCATCTAGAGGAAAATCATTGGCCCTCAAATCAATGCCTCTCTTCCTCATGTTTTTCAGTGTTTTATCAATGACCGTAAGAGTCTTTAAACCAAGAAAATCGAACTTGATTAGGCCGGTATTTTCCACATATTTCATTGAAAACTGAGTTACCGGCATGATGGATCTCTGATCTTTATACAGAGGCACAATGTCCTGCAGATTTTTATCTGAAATGACGACACCGGCCGCATGCACGGAAGCATGTCTATATAATCCCTCTAGGCAGATGGCAATTTCCATAAGTTTTTTCACCTGAGGATCGGAATTAATTAAGTTACGCAACAATTCTTCAGAATCTATGGCCTGCGGCAGGGTCATGGGATTGGTGGGATGGAATGGAATCATTTTGGAGATTTTATCCATGAATCCATAGGGCATCGCCAACACACGACCTACATCCTTTACCACTGCCTTCGCCTGCAGCTTTCCAAAGGTTATAATTTGAGCTACGGATTGATAGCCATATTTCTGCTGCACATAGCGAATAACTTCATCGCGCCTCTCCTGACAAAAATCTATATCAAAGTCCGGCATGGACACGCGATCTGGATTCAAAAATCTCTCAAAAAACAGTCCAAAATATATGGGATCTACATCGGTGATTCCCACTGACCATGCCACTATCGATCCAGCTCCGGATCCTCGTCCTGGCCCCACAGGAATATCCTGCAACTTGGCCCACTGCACATAATCCGCAATGATTAAAAAGTATCCGCTAAATCCCATTTTTTTGATCATTTCCAATTCATAGTGAAGTCTAGCGAAATATTTCTCACGAAAATCCTGATAATTTTCCATAGCTTGAAAAGCAATAAGCTTTTTTTCGAGACCGGCATTTGATATAAACAACAGTTCTTCGTCCTGGGTTTTTCCGGATGCTGGCTGGAACTGCGGCATCATTGTCTTTTTTTTCGTAAGAGCAAAGCAACAGCGCTGAGCAACATAGATTGTATTCTCCAGAGCTTCCGGAATATCGCGAAACAACTCATTCATCTCGAGAGATGATTTGAAATAAAATTCCCGAGAAGATGATACGCGATCCGCATCGTAGATGGTTTTCCCCTGGGCAATGCAAATCAGCACATCGTGCGATGTGAAATCTTCTGGGGATGAAAAACAAACATTATTGGTGGCGACCAAGGGAATTTTATGGGCATAGGCCAAAGAAATAGCCTGCTCCTCTGTTTTATTTTCCAATTCATTATTGTGTCGAGACAATTCCACATACAACCTATCGGGAAAATGCCCATGCATAAACTTCAAGTATTCCCGGGCACCCTCCAAATCATTGGATGCCAAAAAAGATCCCAAAGAACCATAAATGCCACCCGTCAACGCAATTAGATCCTGAGAATGTTTCGCCAGAAGATCCAGAGTCACCTCCGGATAAAATTCAGATGACGAATTGAGGTGAGCCTGAGACACCAGCTGAATTAAATTGTGATATCCTTCACTGTTTTTAGCATACAGCAGAATATTAGTGGGGTGATTTTGCTTCGCTACCGCAGCACTAGGCGCAATCGCATGTTGCACATTGAGCTGGCAGCCGATTATCGGCTGAATGCCATTCTCCATACATACCGCCGAAAACTCCATGGCCCCGAACAGATTATTTGTGTCGGTAACAGCCACCGCCGGCATTTGATTCCGGCGGCATAGCGCCACAAGTTTTTCCATTTTGATGGCACCCTCTGCCAATGAATAGGCAGAATGCAACCGCAGATGAACAAATCGATTATCATTCATTTTTCCACAAGAGATCCCTCTAGGATGGTATATTTTTTATGCATTTTCCCAGCTAATTCATTGTTGTGTGTTGCAATAACAGCGCACATTTTTGTTTTTTGTATAATTTTTAATAGATCGTCGAAAACGGCAACACTATTTTCTCGATCTAAATTTCCAGTTGGCTCATCCGCCAATAAAATTGTCGGATCATTGGCGATGGCACGGGCAATGGCAACGCGCTGTCTTTGGCCTCCCGATAATTCAGATGGACACGCCTTGATTTTTTCCGCCAGCCCAAAATCATCCAGCAGATATTCTGCTTTTTCCCGGGCTCTGGAGAAGGAAACTCCGGCGATAAGTTGCGGCAGCATCACGTTTTCCAGCGATGAGAATTCCTGCAGCAGGTGATGATACTGATAAACAAAACCCATCTTATGGAGTCGCAAACGAGACAATTGATCATCGGACATATCACCACAACTGATGCCCTCAATGATCACATCGCCTTCAGTGGGAGAATCCAGTAGTCCCACCACATGCAGCAATGTCGATTTCCCAGATCCAGATGGCCCCATCAAGCCAACAAATTCAGATTGTTTTACAGACAAATGCACATTTTGAAGAACAAAAGCCTCATCATCAGCGTAGCGCTTGCCAATGCCATTAAGTTGGAGCAATGCGCCATCTGCGCTGGAATTTTTATGCATATCTAAGAATTTCTGTTGGATTTAGCCGACTGGCTTTCCTGGCCGGATACAATGTAGCAAAACAGGAAAGTAACAGGGAAATTGCAACAATCAACAATACATCAACCGGATTCAGTATAGACGGCAAGTGCGTCAAGAAATAAACCTCCGGAGAAAATATTTTTGTGCAGAGCAATCCTTCCACCATAGCCTGTATTTGTTTGATGTAAATTGAAAACAACAGCCCAATACCAGTTCCTATGGCGGTTCCCCAAACACCTATGGTTGCCCCCACCACAAAAAAGATCCTCATAATGGAAGATCCAGCAAGCCCGATTGTTTTTAGGATTGCTATATCCTTTTCCTTGTCCTTCACCAGCATGATCATACAGGCAATAATATTAAAACTAGCAACAAACGTTATCAGAGTTAATATCAGAAACATAACATTGCGCTCCACCTCCACTGCCTTCATAAATGAACTGTTGCTATTCTGCCAATCGGTTATGCCATCCGCATAAAACTGGCTGCCAGCATGTACAGCATTGCGCACGCGGGATAATTCCAGTGGATTATTTACAAATATGGAAATGCTGGTCACCCCCCCTGGCATTTTAAAAAGTTTCTGAGACATGGCAAGAGGAATGATAGATACCGAACTATCATATTCATACATTCCCGACTTGAACGTGGCCGCCAGTTTAAACGTCTTTTTCCGATGCACAAAACCAAACCCAGTTTCATCCAATTCCGGCGCCATAATCACAACATCATCACCAATTTTTAAATGCAATCTATCAGCCAGCGATTCTCCAAGAATAATGGAATCCTCCTGTGTGTCAGAAAAGTTTTTGGTATTCCCAGCTTCGATATTTCTGGAAATTATGTCTTTTTTAGATAAATTTGCCGGAGAAATACCCTGACACAGAGTAGCCTTCACCACTCCGTTGGCCATAATCAACAACTGTTTTTCAATGACCGGAATCGCCTGCTTCACTCCATCGATGGCTAACATTTCCTCTGCGGCAGCTTCGTAGTTAAATTGTTGCTCGGAAGTGTGAATCGTGATGTGTCCATTAAATCCAATAATCCTTTCTGTAAATTCCTTACGAAAACCATTCATCACAGAAGTCACTATGATGAGAGCAGCCACTCCCAGAGCAATTCCCGCCAAAGAAAAAGCAGCAATTGCGGAAATCGCTTTCTCCTTTCTCCGGGAACTGATATATCTCCAGGCAATCAACAATTCTGTGGACAATAGCACTTTGACATAAACTTTCCAATGACATTTTCGAGTGACATTTTTACAATTTCTTTTGTTTTCCTGTTTTTCAATTCTACTAGACCATCGCCGATATTGCTGGAACCTATAATAATCTGCCACGGCATGCCCATCAGATCAGCATCGGCCAATTTCTCTCCAACAGAAACATCTCTATTATCATACAACACTTCCTGATGGCCACAAAATGTTTCGTAGATTTTTTCTGCAGCGATGGTGCATCTGTCGTCTCTAGGATGCAAATTTAGCAGCGTTAAATCAAATGGAGCGACGGATTCTGGCCAGATAATACCACGATCATCATGAGATGACTCTATAATCGCCGCCACTAGCCGCGATACCCCTATGCCATAGGAACCCATTTCCGGATAGATTTTTTCCCCGTTTTTATTGAGAACAAAGGCTCCCATCGATTTAGAATATTTTGTTCCAAAATAAAAAATATGACCCACCTCAATGCCCTTTGAACTCATCAGATCTTTTTCCGAAACCTGGCAGGTTTTGTGATCAAATTTTTCGTCCGTTGCCGCAAAAATCGTCATTAATTCATCATCGGAAGTCGTCAACAATTTTTTGTCGTAGTAGAGTGTGCTTTCGCCAGTGGCAGCCAAAATTTGAAATTCATGACTCATATTTCCACCCATAGCTCCGGAATCAGCCTGAACCGGAATTGGTGTCAGACCAAGTCGCCGAAACGTTCTCACATAGGATCTAAAAACAGCATCATAGGTTTTTTTGGCACCAGCAAAGTCAATATCAAATGAATACCCATCTTTCATCAAAAATTCACGCCCCCGCATTACACCAAACCGTGGCCGAATCTCGTCACGAAACTTCCAATGAATCTGATAGAACATCACTGGCAAGCCCCTATAGCTTTTCACATATTTCCTAAACACATCGGTCGCCTGCTCTTCGTTGGTGGGACTGTAGAGAAAATCGTTGTCCTTTCGATCCTTTAGACGCAGCATCTCTTTGCCATAGGAATCATATCTACCACTCTCAATCCATAAACTCACCGGTTGTACAGTGGTAAAATATACTTTTTGGGCACCTATCCTATCCTGTTCCTCACAGATAATTTTCTCAATTTTTTCCATTACGCGCACCGCAAGCGGTAGCCAACAATATATGCCGGAAGCGGTTTGGGAAATCATACCGGAGCGCAGCATCAGCACATGGGAAGCTATCTCCGCGTTTGCCGGAACATCTTTTGATGTGGGAGCAAAAAAATTAGAAAATAACATAGAACACTCCTTAGCCAAAATAAAAACACCTGGCTATTAATAAAAGCAACTATTCAGTGGACTAACCCATTAACCCCACTGCGAAATAGTTTTTTTCAATATAACACATCCCTTGAAAAAATCAGCATATTCGTGTAAACATTATAGGATAATGTTGCTATGTTCCATAAAGATCAGGAGAGAGATGTGGCTGTTCCCAAGAAAAAGATTTCGAAATCGCGCAGAGATATGCGTCGATCGCATTTGGCAATTACTCCAGTAAAAACTGTGCCTTGCTCCAATTGCAAAATGTTTAAACTTCCTCATCATGCGTGTCCGACATGCGGGTTCTATAATGGCAGGCCCATTCTAGAAGATAAACGTCAAGGAATTTAGACGGTGTGTTCCGAAAACCGCTTCGGACGAACAATTATTGCCGTTGATGGCATGGGCGGGGATCTAGGTCCATCAGCCATTATGAATGGGCTCTCAGCATTTACTTCCTCCAGTATTCATTTCATCATTTTCGGAGATACTGGAGTGTTGAACAATTATGCCCGGAAATTGCCGTCATCATTATCCTATGAAATTCGCCACACGGACATGGTTGTCACCGGTAATATGGATGTGATGTCTTCCCTCAGAACCGGGAAAAAATCCAGCATGGGTCTTGCCATTCAAGCAGTTATGGATGGAGAAGCGGAAGCAGTGGTGTCGTCTGGCAATACCGGACTGTACATGGCGCTGGCGAAAATAATTTTGAGGACCATAGATGGCATCGATCGGCCAGCCATCGCCTCCGTAATTCCCGGGAAAGCGGGACGAGCCATATTTTTGGATCTGGGAGCTAATGCCGAATGTGACCTAAAAAATCTGGTAGATTTCGCAATTATGGGAGAAGTGCTGGCAAGGTCTGTGTTTAGCAAAGATACGGCCAGTGTTGCTCTTTTAAATATAGGAGCGGAAGACACCAAAGGCAGCCGTCTCATAAAAAAGACAGCAGAAATTTTGAAAGGAACCATCGATAATTACGTCGGATTCGTGGAAGGCAATGATCTGTGTCGCGGCAATATCGATGTTGTAGTCACTGATGGATTTACGGGAAATATTGCCCTGAAAACTATGGAAGGCACAGCAAAATATCTATTCGGCGAGGTAAAGGAAGCCATCAGGAATAATTTATTATCAACCATTGGCTCCCTTTTTATGAAATCCACAATTATCAATCTAAAAAATAAAATGGATCCGAGACTCTACAATGGCGCAATTTTGGTTGGATTAAATGGTGTTGT
>JAIRZO010000082.1 GCA_031267195.1 Holosporaceae bacterium
CTCACATCCTCTAAAACCAGCGGATTTCGTAAATCCGGCTTATCTGTACCATAGTGCAGTAGAGCATCGCTGTAGGAAATTTTTCGAAATGGATATGGAGATACCTGGCAAGAAGAATATTCTCTGAATATTTCGAAAATCACCGGTTCAATGGCATTAAAAACATCCTCCTGAGTAACAAAGGCCATCTCAAAATCCAGCTGATAGAATTCTCCCGGAGACCTATCAGCTCGGCTGTCTTCGTCACGAAAACAGGGAGCAATTTGAAAGTATTTGTCAAAGCCGGCAACCATTAGCAGCTGTTTGAACTGCTGAGGTGCCTGGGGCAAGGCATAAAAGCGGCCGGGATGCAACCGACTGGGAACGAGGAAATCTCTTGCTCCCTCCGGAGAACTTGCTGTGAGAATAGGGGTGTTAATTTCTAGGAATCCCTGCCTCTGCATTTTTTCTCGAATACTAGCGATAATGTTGCTGCGCAGCACTATGTTGCTATGGATTTTTTCCCGGCGCAAATCGAGAAATCGATATCTCAGGCGAGTTTCCTCTGATAAATCCGACACAGCCGATATGGACAGCGGCAAATTCTCCACATAGGACATGACAGTAAATTCTGTTATTTTGACTTCAATACGACCTGTGGGGTTAGTGTTGTTAATGGTTTCAGGACTTCTTTCCACCACATTCCCATTTATGGTAACGATGCATTCGTTGCGAATTTTTTCTACATCAGCAAAGAATTTGCTGCTGGCATCGGCCACACATTGAACTATTCCATAGTGGTCACGCAAATCCATGAACAATAAATTTCCATGATCGCGCTTTTTATGAACCCATCCGGATAATTTTACGGATTTCCCAACATCAGAAATACTTAACTGCCCGCAGTTGTGTGTCCTATAAATATTCATCATTCAATCTCCGAAAAACTTAATCAAATTACTTTTATTCATCTAAAAAACAAAAACATCATGGCAAAAGTTAGCGTGATGAAGTTTCCGGTGCAGTGCATAACCAGGCGGACATGAATGCCATAGCGGCCGTTTCGCTCCTCAAAATGTTGGAGCCGATCTTTACGCTTGATGCAAAATCGTGATTCAAAATCATCTGACGCTCTTGGAATGAAAACCCTCCTTCGGGACCAATAAGAAATACACTATTCCTCTGATCCAGAGGATCACACATTTTTACGGAACATGTCAACGATTCGTCCCCAAAAATCAATGGTGATTTGCCGTATTCGGCCTCGTAGGTTTGCAAGAATTTCTCAATGGTCACAACTTCGTGCAGCTGAGGAATTTTTATACGACCACACTGTTCGCAGGCTCCCACCAGAATTTGCATCGCCTTGCGAATATTTAAGCTATTGTATTGCGTATATTTAGTAATAATTGGGACTATTGCAAAAACTCCCAGCTCAGTGATTTTTTCCAGCAGTATGGACATACGGGTTGGATGAATGATGGCAGCGGCAATTATGGCGAATCTGCTTTCATTTTCTGTGGATTTTATTTGTCGGTGGCACTTCACGTTGCAGGTTTCGATGTTGCTGATGGAACAATCCCATTCTCCGTAATTTTCATGAAAAAGCTTTACTCCATCTCCCACCGACAGGTGCAAAACTCTGGTGATGTGATGCATTTGCTGCCGACTGATGGTTATCGCAGCATTCTGTTGCAAAATGGTGCCTTCAATGTGGAGTCTTGGAATGTGCTTCATATTTCCAATAAATACTTTTAAGTCCTTCGCGGAAAAAGAATTAACGTTACTTGGTTATATAGGGAGAAAGGCCATTGGCCCTTAGGGCAGATATAATTTTTTTTGCTTCTGCTTTAGTTCTGAATGGGCCAATTTGCACACGGTAGCGCACCCCCTTCTTTACACCAAGATCGGTCTTAACAATTTTTTTCCCTAAACCTTTCAAAAATTTATTTTTATTCGATATTCTTCGGTACTCCGTTTCAGCCGCCGTTTTTGAATGAACAGAAGCAATTTGAACCATTGTGTTTCCGATGACAGCACCATTTCCCGCTTCCGTTCCATTGGAAATCCTATTGGCTCTGACGATGTCACGTAGCATTTTTTTTGCGGCAATCCGATTTTTGTTACCGCCCAAATTTGCTGAGCCATATTTTGGTTCCCCCGGTTGCTTCGTAGAATGATGTCCTTTGTTTTTTACTGATTCGCTATTTTCAGCATCCTCGATAACCAAATCTTGACTCGAATCCACTTGCCGCACACGCGAATCATTGATGGTATCAGCATTAATTCTCACTTCATCTACCTTTTCAGAATTTTTCGCTATATTGTTACCAGCAGCAGCAGAATCATTAGTTTTAACGTAATTAATTTTATAATTTTTCCCATTTTTTGGAGCCAGATCGTCGAAAGCTTGGATAATATTATCCTTTTCCTTCTGCGATAGCGATTCATCCGTATCCATTTCCGGTATCGACAGAATCTCTTCCGGAGGGGAAGCGGTTTTTTCTTTGGTGTCGTTTCTTTTTATGTCGGCGATATTGTCATAAACCACTTTATCTTGATGGTCAACCTGCTCATTGCTTTTGGGTCTTACTTTTATGGGATTCGGATCCGCTTTTATGATGGGTAGATCGTCCAGATCTACTGGTTTCGATCCGGAATACATAAAGTATGCGACGAAGCAAAACGCCGTCACAGAAGCTATTCCCCCTATGATAAAAAATTTTTTTTCATCCCTAAAAAAGTTTGTTCGAAAACTATGATCAGTGCCGGTGACATTTAATTTTTTATCCGGCTCAAACGAGTAGTCGTCGTTATAGTCATCATCATCTTCTTCTAGAAATGGACTCATGACACCGATTCCTATCGCAATTCCTTGACGGGAGTAACACCAATTATGCCAAAGGCTGATTCTATCACCAATTGGGTCGCACGCAGCAATGTCATCCGGGCGCAGGTTTTTTCAAAATCATCCACTAAAACGAACCTCAGCTGAGCGTTGTCTTTTCCGCTATTCCATAAGTAATGGAATTTTGCAGCCACCTCACAGAGGTAAAAAGCAATGCGATGCGGCTCCCTGTTCTTTGCTGCCATCAAAATTTGCCGAGGCCAGTCCATCAATATTTTTATCAACTGAAGCTCGTTTTCATCATCCAATAGATGGACATTTGTATCGCTTATATCAGAAACCTGGCGATTGAACGTTTGGGAAAATTGCCTAAAAACAGACCATGTCCTGGCGTAGGCGTATTGCACATAGAACACTGGATTGTCCCGACTTTGCTCAACAACTTTTTTAAAATCAAAATCCAGCAGCGCTCCATCAAGGCGTGTCAGCATGATGAAGCGAATGACATCTTTGCCGACACGATCGATAATGTCGCGCACAGTGATGAAGGTTCCTGCCCTCTTGGACATTTTTACCTCATGTCCATCCTGCATGAATCTTACTATTTGGCTTATTCTTACTTCCAATTTTTTTGTATTATCCGAAATTGCCGCCACCGCCGCCTGCATTCTTTTTACATATCCACCATGGTCGGAGCCCCAAAAATCCATCATTTCCTCAAATCCTCGTTCTATTTTATCGAAATGATATGCAATATCGGTAGCAAAATATGTCCAGGAACCATCAGATTTCTGCAGTGGGCGATCGACATCATCACCGAAAGCCGTGGATTTGAAAAGCAATTGTTCCCGCTCTTCCCAATCTTCCGGTTCTTTTCCCTTAGGAACACTTAGCACTCCGACGTAAATTAAATTTTTTGATCGCAATAATTCCAGGACTTTTTCCACAGACCCACTCTGCATCAAATTTAATTCAGAAGAAAAAACATCGTGATATACACCAAGGTCATGCATATCACGCCGGATGCCTTCCATGATATCGTCAACTGCAAATTTTTTGAAAAAACTCAGCC
>JAIRZO010000085.1 GCA_031267195.1 Holosporaceae bacterium
AAGATTCTGACAATATCTGAAGAAAAATATCCTACACAATAGACTATTTGAATCACTGGAAGAAATAGATTGTTCCAACGCCACGGAGTTAGCCGCCTGCCGGAGCTTGATGTTAAAAAGAAAGAGAAGAAATAATTCAAATCCTATCCCATTGGCTATTTTCATATCGACTCACACAGCCAGCGCATCCCTGGACCAATGGACAGGTGGAATGCATGAACAAAACCATCAAAGATGCAACACGGCAAAACGACATCACCATTGCTCTCATGACCAACTACAAGAGCACCTAAAGGCCTTCGTCAATGCTTATAATTTCGCTGGTTGATCGAAACCGGTTGCGTTTTGCTGGATTTGAAGTCGGTGACTCAAGCAGCGATACCTTCAGGCGACTATGGGATAAATTAAAGGCCCAAACGCTAAATTTTGTATGTACCGATGGGAATCCTGTGTATACAGAGGTTCTGGGAGAAGACGCCGACCTAAAGCATGTCGTGACAAAATCAGAAACATGCTTGGTTGAATCATATAATTCTGTTCTCAGATATTATCTAGCCAGATTGCATAGAAAAACAAAATGCTACTCAAAATCAGAAAAAATGTTGAGACTTTCCATTTGCCTCTTCTTACATAAAAAATATAATCTATATTCATAGCGCAATCCCCTATCACGGACACATATTGTGTAATCGCGCACCTTTTTGATACTATCAGTGGCGTTTTTGCGGAAACGGATGATCGCTGGGCTTCAGCCTGGAGGAAAGTCCGGACTCCCTGGAGGAAAGTGCCAGATAACGTCTGGCGGCGTTGCCGGGACATCGACACAATCGTGATTGTGCTGTATATACATACGTAAATTATGTGGTATACATGCATAGTCCGGTGTGTCGAATAGTGACGGTGATGTTAGGGAAAGTGCAACAGAAAATATACCGCCTTCGGGCAAGGGTGAAATGGTGAGGTAAGAGCTCACCGCGCAGTTGGCAACAACGGCGGCACGGCAAACCCCACTTGGAGCAAGATCAAATAGGAATAACATTTAATGTCCTCCACATATGGTTATTCGGGTAGATCGCTTGATGTTTACGGTGACGTAAATACCAGATGAATGATCATCGAAATGCGTTTTTCGCATTTTACAGAATCCGGCTTATAGTTTCCGCAGAAATGCGTATAAAATTGTTGTGAAAGATATGGCAATTCAATCAAAGCACCTTAGCACATTAGAACCGTGGCAAGATTCCAAAGCAAAGCCCTACGTTGTTACAAAAAACATAACCAAATCCTTTGATGGACGCATAGCTGTAAATGACGTATCTCTTTCAATATATAAAGGTGAATTATTTTCATTATTGGGTCGATCCGGTTGTGGAAAATCCACACTGCTACGCATATTAGCAGGATTTGAATCTTCCACATCCGGAAGAATATTCATAGATGGTACCGACATGACTGATACTCCGGCCTATAAGCGGCCGGTCAGCATGGTGTTTCAATCCTATGCTCTTTTCCCTCATATGACGGTGGAGCAAAATATTGCATTTGGACTGATCCAGGAAGGAATGCAAAAAGGAGAAATCAAAGATCGAGTTAGCGCTTATCTGGAATTGGTGCAGATGATCGGCTATGAAAAACGCAAGCCAGATCAACTTTCCGGTGGTGAAAAACAGAGAGTTGCTTTGGCCAGAAGTTTGGTAAAACAGCCAAAACTGATTCTACTGGATGAGCCGTTGGCCGCGCTGGATAAAAAACTGCGGGAACGAACCCAGCTAGAACTAGTCAATATTCAAGAAAAGGTTGGCATTACATTCGTGATGGTTTCCCACGATCAAGAGGAAGCCATGACCATGTCAACTCGCATAGGATTAATGAATGAAGGGCGTATTCTTCAGGTCGGTAGTCCAACAGAAATTTACGAATATCCGAATTCCAAATATGTGGCAAACTTCATTGGTTCTGTGAATTTATTTGATGGAATTTTGATGGAGGAACAATCCAACTGCGTCATAGTAAAATCAGGCGCTATGGAAAAACATTTGTACGTAAGCCATTCGGCTTCCGTCGCTGTTGGAGCTCAGATCAGCGTCGCCATACGGCCAGAAAAAGTAATGCTAACGTTAACTCAACCAAAGGGAGAATATAATTGGACCAGCGGTGTAGTCGAAGATATTGTTTATCTTGGTGATGTGTCAATTTATCACGTCAGACTACAATCTGGCATGGTGGTTTTCTCCACCGTGACAAATTTGGTAAGGGTTGCAGAACGCCTAATCCAATGGGATGACAAGGTTTTTTTGTATTGGAAGCCAGAAAATGGCATCGTACTAGCAATATAAATATTTGACAAATAACGATAGAATTACTAGCTTAGCACAAGCTCTAGTAAAGATTGTTTGTTGTATTTTTCTTTCTATATAAAAGAATAGCAGTTATAACAACCCCCACTGTCAGTACAGCAATTAAAATCGCTGCTAGAGCGTTTATTTCCGGTGAAATGCCAAATCTTAGACTGGAAAATACCACCATAGGCAATGTTGTTGCACCTGGCCCTGCCACAAAGCTCGCTATGACAACATCATCCAAAGAAAGAGCGAAAGCCAACAGCCATCCACTAACTATCGCTGGAAATATGATTGGTAATGTTATGACGAAAAACACTTTTGTGGGAGATGCTCCGAGATCAAGAGCGGCTTCTTCCAAAGATCTATCAAAATCCTGCAATCTCGCCTGAACCAACATGGTTACATACGACAATGTCAATGTTATATGCGCTATGATTACGCTGGTTGATCCCCTACCGGTTGGCCATTCAAAAAATTTTTCCATGCCTATGAACAACATTAGCAGCGATAATCCCATGACCACTTCCGGCATTACCAGCGGAGCGGTAATCGCTCCCACAAACGCAGTTTTCCCACGAAAACGCCGAAATCTAGTTATTACAATTGCGGCAATTGTGCCGAGCACAATGGAAATTGTGGCGGTGATGCTGGCGACCTTCAAACTTGTAAATGTCGCTCGTAATATAATTGGATTCGATACAAGAGCCTTGTACCATTTCAAGGAAAAACCAGACCATATGCTTATGAAGCGCGATTCATTGAACGAGTATATTACCACCAGGAATAGTGGTAAATAGAGGAACAAATACCCGAAGAACAAAACTATATTCGACCATCTAATGCGCATTCTGGCCATCTTTCATTAAAAATCTGATTTCTTTCCTTTTCTGGCTCATCATCACAGGAAGTACAATAACCGTCAGCAACACAATAGATAACGCCGCAGCTGTTGGCCATGACAGATTCCAGAAAAACTCATTCCAAACCAATCGCCCTATGGTAAGTGTTTGGGCTCCGCCTAGAAGTTCCGGAATAACAAATTCGCCAATGGCTGGCACAAACACCAGGATCGATCCGGCATATATTCCCGGAGTAGCCAATGGAACGACTATGGAAAAAAAAGTTTTGAACGGTGTACTCCCCAAATCATAGGCTGCTTCTATGATAGAATAATCTATCTTTTCTACCGCATTGTAGAGTGGAAAAATCATGAAAGGCAGATAAGCATATATAATGCCTATGCAGGCGGCGTAGGAATTGTTTATCAAGGGTAACGGTGATTCTATGAGCTGATACTTTATAAGTAAATTATTTATGATTCCACTGGGACTCAGCAACATTATCCAGGCGTAAACCCGGATCAGGAATGATGTCCAGAATGGCAACACAATCAGCATGAGCAGTATATTACGGACCTTCTCCGAAGATCTCGCAATCGCCAATGCCATTGGGAATCCAATCAGTAAACAGCAAACGGTGGAGGCGGTGGCGATGATTATCGATATGACGAACCCACGCAGGTACATTTCATCCGTAAAAAGCATGAAATAATTCCCAAGATTCAGCCGAATCTGCAATACCCAATTGCTAATCCAATCGACGATATCGGAATAAGGAGGAGATGCCACAACACTTTCGGCCAAACTAATTTTTAGCAGAATGAAACATGGGCATATGAAAAATAAAAAAATCCACAGCGAAGGAAAAATTAGGAGCAGACGCTTTCCAGTTATATTTTTCACAAAACTGTGAAGCCAGCCAATGGCTATTTCTTCAAATCGATATACCATGATGCATAGCTTCCATAAAAACCACAATATAAAAAATATATAACCAGTGGTACAAACTATTATGTTTATAGATACTACACTTATATGATGGAAATTCTACAAAAAACTAAGAAAATTTTCACGGCATGGGCCACTAAAAAAATATTATCATTGCTTTCCAGAACGCAATCTCCTCTCATACTGATCGATATCTCCACTAAATGCTGCGACAGATCCAGCGGCAACAACGAAAATGGAGTTCGCAACCCGGTTCAGAAAATTGCGATCATGGGTTATGAGAATCACAGCGCCTCTGTAGGATGTGAGTGCAGCAATGAGCGATTCACGCATCTCAAAGTCGAGATGGTTTGTGGGCTCGTCCAAAATCAGCAAATGAGGAGCATCTACCGTTAACACCGTAAAAACGAGACGCGCTCGTTCTCCTCCGGAAAGCTCAGCGATTGATAAAAAAATCTTATCTCCGGAAAATCCAAATCTCCCAAGGTGTGCTCGTATTTGTTTTTCAACGGCATTTGGCATCGTATCCCGTAAAAAATCGTAGAGTGATTTGGACAGATTCAATTTTTCAAAAACATCCTGTCGGTAAAAACCAATCTTTAATTTTTCATTAGCATCACGATTTCCCTTCTTTTGTTTCAACTCGCCTGCCAAAAATTTTGCGAAAGTTGTTTTTCCGTTGCCGTTGGCACCAACGATAGCAATGCGATCATCGTTCATAATTGAACCGGAAATATTTTTCAAAATAACTTTATCATCGTAGCCGAGAAATATTTTTTCGTAGGATAATATGTTGGATGAGAGCGAAGTAGCAGGATCAGGAAAATTAAAGGCTATTGTAGGATCATCCTCTTCCAGTGGCAAAAATTTTATTTTTGCAATTGCCTTCAGACGACTTTGAGCCTGTTTTGCCTTGGTGGCTTTGGCCTGAAAACGCTCTACAAATGCCATCATGTGACGGCGCTTTGTCTCAATTTTTGCGTTATATTCCTCGGCATTTTTTCGTTTTAGGGAATAGGTTTCCAAAAAGGCATCGAAGTTACCATTGTAGCGAGTAATGCATTTGTTTTTCAGAAACAAAATAGAATCTACCGCATCGTTCAGAAAATCGC
>JAIRZO010000071.1 GCA_031267195.1 Holosporaceae bacterium
TCACGGCCTTTTGAAGCAACTCGCTTTAGTTTCAAGGATGTGCTATCGCATCTCATGAAAGAATCCAACCTTTTGTTGTCTGGTTCCTGCGATCTTGGTGGAGCGACTGGTTGCCTTGATAAAAGCATGACACCGATTTTAAAGAATAATTTTTCCGGCAACTACATTCACTATGGAATAAGGGAGCACGCCATGGGTGCCATTATGAATGGCATAGTGATCGGAAAGAAAATTCGCTGCTGTGGCGGCACATTCCTGGCCTTTAGCGACTATATGCGTCCAGCAATCCGTATGAGTGCCCTTATGAAGGTACCAACGATATTTGTTTTCAGCCATGATTCCATCGGAGTAGGAGAAGATGGAGCTACTCATCAGCCGGTCGAACAATTAACGTCTCTGCAGGGCATTCCAAACCTGAATGTATTTCGTCCGGCAGATGCGCTAGAAACACTGGAATGCCTAGAATGTGCTCTCCGAAGTGAAGCTCCATCTGCCATAATTTTAAGTCGACAGGATTTACTGAGCGTTCGATTCAGTGGTGGTGTTAATCTCTGCGAAAATGGTGGATATTTGATATACGAAAACGGAAGTGCCGCTGGCACAATGGTTACGCTAATCGCAACTGGATCAGAAGTTGGCCTTGCACTGGAGGTAAAAAAAATGCTAGATGATTCTCGAATAACAGCCAACGTCACCAGTATTCCCTGCTGGAATTTATTCAATAGACAGGATTACGCCTACAAATCTCATGTTTTAGGAAATGGATTACGAATCGGCATCGAAGCATCGAATGGATTCGGATGGGATCAATATCTGGGACAAAATGGTCTTTTTTTTGGTGTAAATGACTTCGGAAAATCCTGTTCCTGCGCCGATATTTATAAATATTTTAAACTTACAGCAACTAATATATATGGAAACATAATACGTAAGCTAGATGAATTAGATAAATACTAGAAATTTGTAGGAATCAATGAAAAAAATCGCTATTAATGGATTTGGGCGCATCGGCAGATTGGTTTTTCGTGCTTTTTTTGAATCAAATGATAATCCTGACTGGGAAATAGCGGTCATCAATGATTTGCAATCCATAGACACTGCTATGCATTTGCTGCGCCATGATTCTATACACGGAAGATTCCGCGGAGAAATTATAAAAATATCACCAAATGAACTACTGGTAAACGGAGGCAGAATTTTATATTTTTCGGAAAAATCACCGACTGCTCTATCCTTAGATGGTGTAGATTTGGTTTTGGAGTGCACAGGAATTTTCAAGAATCGAAAATCATGCCAGCTACACCTGGATGCTGGAGCCAAGAAGGTGCTGATTTCTTCTCCGGCCGACGACGTCGACAAAACGGTGGTGTTTGGAGTAAATTGCGACACACTACAATCCACCGACCTAATTATTTCCAACGCCTCCTGTACCACCAATTGTTTAGCTCCCGTCATGGAAGCGATACACAGGGAAATTAGAATTTTGAATGGTTTTGTCACCACCATTCATTCCTACACCGGTGATCAAAAATTGGTGGATGCCATCCACAGCGATCCTCGCAGATCGCGAGCCGCAGCACTAAATATGATTCCCACCTCCACCGGAGCGACAAAGACGATAGAATTAATTTTTCCAGAATTGAGGGGAAAATTATCTGGATTATCAATTCGGGTTCCAACAGCGAATGTATCGCTGGTGGATTGTACGTTTACGCTTGCAAAAAATGTTTCTGTCAATGACATTCACGATGTCATCGAAAAATATAGCTATGGGAGATTGCACAATATTCTCGGATATACCGAGGAAAAATTGGTGTCATCTGACTTCAACCATTGTCCCCTCAGCGCGGTTGTGGATTTTTCCCTGACGCAGGTTATATCCGGAAATTTTGCTCACGTTGTAGCCTGGTATGACAATGAATGGGGCTTTGCCAATCGCATGCTGGATATGGCAAAGAAAATTTTGGGCTGATGTGTATATTCGATAGACAATTCAGGCATGGATTGACAACTGAAGATATGTGACAATGATATTATTGTTGCTAATTGAATGTGAGGTTTTTATGGAAGGTGGCTTCAAAATAATTGCCCCAGCTAATATCTGAAATTTTTAAAAAAAGGTTCTATATCAAACAATAGTGAAATGGATCAGGAAGTTTGGGGATCAGGTGCTAGATTTGCAAAAGAAGAACGAAAAGGTAGAGGTTTTGGAAGTGGACGAGCTATTGTACCTATGTTAAAAAAAGAGTAATCAGGTCAGAATATGGACTGCTGTTGACAGAAACCGACTGCGTTTTAGTGCGTTTGAGATAGGGATCAGCGAAGTGAAATTTTAAGGAAGCTGTTGAATAAGTTGGGAGAAAATAACTCTAAAATAGTGTGAACAGATGGTAATCCGGCCTATCAAAGAAGAACTCTCTTCATACAACATGTTGTAACAAAATCTGAAACATGTCTGGTGGAGGTACTAGGATACTATACGGAGAAAAACTGATCTTGAAGAAGAGCTTTCTAGAAACTCTTAAATTTTGAGCTTGATATTTTCACGAAATTGAGGTATAGGTATGCTCTATGATGAGATGGAGTGTGCTGTGTCTAAAGTATGTCAGCTTTCGGGGAAAAAAATACAGTATGGCAACAATGTAAGCCATGCAAATAATAAAACCAAACGGAGATTTATGCCGAATTTGCAGCACGTATCGTTCGTGAGTGATGCATTGGGTATGCGTGTCCGGGCGCGTCTATCGACCAGCGCAGTTCGTTCCGTAGAAAAAATTGGCGGCATCGACGCCTACCTTTGTGACGTGCCGATTGGTGTCTTATCTCCTAGATTCCAGCGACTCAAAAAATTACTCACCACGAAACTTGCATCTCAGAATATGCCGATTAGTTTATAACCATTAAATGTGTATGACAGCTGATGACAATGTCCTTTTGTTGTCCGTTGGATCCAATGTCGGCAATCGGTTGGAGCATCTCCGTAACGCGTTGGAGCTTTTGGGAACGTTCCTGTCTTTTCGATCTATGTCACATGTGATTGAAACGGCCGCTGATTTGCTGCCGGGTTCACCTGTTTCTTGGGATTTACCGTTTCTCAACATGGTGGTTGCCGCTGATACACTTATCGATCCGCTTCATCTGCTGAAAATGTTGAAGCAAATTGAGCAAAAACTCGGAAGAGATTTAGATGGGCCTCGCTGGTCTCCGAGAATCATTGACATAGATATACTTGTTTATGGTCGGCAAAACATCTATACGGATTTATTAACCATTCCCCACCGGGAATTAAAAAATCGTGATTTTCTTTTGTTTTTAATGGACGAGATTGGCTATAAAGCAAGTTGTATTCCTGAAATGAATACCAATCACTATACTCCATCGGACAATTTTGTTTTATACCCTAGATTCGTTGGGATTTTGAACGTTACTCCGGATTCATTTTCCGACGGCGGCGCTTTTCTGGATCCGTCTACAGCTGAAGAGCATGCAAGGGACTTGCTGCGGGCTGGGGCCTATGGAATAGACATCGGTGCCCAGTCCACTCGTCCAGGATATGTTGAAGTTTCTCCGGCAGAAGAAATTTCTCGACTGGATCCGCTGCTGGATCGCTGTGGTGATATTGAATGCATCAGCATAGATACATATTTCGATGAGGTTGTGCAGCATGTGCTTAAAAAAACCAATACCAAAGTAAAGTGGATTAACGATCAAAGAGCAACATTAAGAGTAGATACATTGAAATTCCTGGCGGATAACAACATTAAGTTGGTTACCATGCTGCAGAACATGGATTTTCCATGGCTGAAGCAACGAATCAAATATCTGAAAAACCTAGGAATACCCCAGAGCAATATAATTATTGATCCTGGGATTGGGTTTGGCAAATCTCGCCATGATAATATTCGTGTCATAAAAAAATTATCTGATCTGAGAATACTGGGCTGCGAAGTGTTATTGGGAGTATCCAGGAAATCGTTCATAACAGCACACTCCAATGCGTTGGTGCAGGCACGCGATCTAGAGAGCATTGCGGTGGCATGTTTTGCTCAATTACAGAAGAGCGTAGATTATTTCAGGGTACACAATGTGAGGGATCACATGAGATTTTTTGTGACCGAACACTGTCTCACAAATGCCTAGATGTAAGGTTCCATATTGTGGGGGGACGGACTTATTTTAATGTCCTAGGATTATTTTTCCAGGAATTAATGATGAACTCATATGGAGTTAGTCCCTTTAGAGTTTTAAGTCGTTTAGCGAAATTATAAGCATTGACGAAGGCCTTTGGGTGCTCTTGTAACTAGTCATGAGGGCAATAGTGATGTCGTTTTACCGTTGCATCTTTGATGGTTTTGTTCATGCGTTCTACCTGTCCATTGGTCCAGGGATGCGCTGGCTGTGTGAGTCGATGCGTTCCTCGTATACTCTATTAAAAATATATCGATACTTGCAAAAATTCAAAGAAGATCGTATATCTTTTGAGGAAATGTATTGGGCGTATAGCTCAGCGGTAGAGCACTACGTTGACATCGTAGTGGCCGCAGGTTCGATCCCTGCTGCGCCCACCATTATTTGATTCTTTAGCGAATGTGTGCGATACTTCGGTACCGAATGGGTGTATTCGTCTGATATATACTCATTCAAAATAAGAAGCTGGATTTTGAAGGCAAAAATTCATCGCAATTACAGCTTTCCAAGTCCGGAGTCTCATCTTGAATGAGTATATGTTACTATTGGATGTGTGCGATGGTTGTGATTTGCATGCTCCCTGGTTTTTATTGTGTAGAGTATGTTGTAATTATCGAGCCACTGGAGATTTGAAAACTTGGACCAGGGAGAAGATATCAATGCTACTGCAGTAAGGTCTTTGGCTGAGTTGCTGTCTGAGACCAATTTAACGGAAATAGAATACCAGACTGGTTCTCTACGCATAAAGGTCGTCCGCACAGTACTGCAGCAAGTTGTTCCTCTAAATACCGTCGTCAATGCCGCTAATGTGGCCTCCGCTGACGTTGGGAATCGTGGTGGCGGTGCGGCTGTAAATATTAACGTCACTGGTGGATCCGCTGGGCTTGAGAATCATCCTGGAGTGATAGAAGCCCAGATGGTTGGCACCGTTTATTTGTCTCCGGGGCCCGGAACTGTTCCGTTTGTTACCGTCGGCAACGCTGTGTCACAGGGGGATACGCTGTTCATCATCGAAGCCATGAAGGTCATGAACATGGTAAAATCTCCACGTTCTGGCACTGTCAGACATATATTTGTAAAGGATTCACAACCGGTTGAGTATGGCGATCCCATTATCATAATCGATTAGCAACAAAAAATAATGATAAAAAAAATATTAATAGCAAATAGGGGAGAAATTGCCATTAGAATTCTGCGAGCTTGCAAGGATTTGAATATTAGCACTGTGGCCGTCCATTCGACGGTAGATGCCGATGCCATGCATGTCCGTTTGGCAGATGAAAGTGTCTGCATTGGTCCGGCGCAGCCTCGGGAAAGCTATCTTAATGTTCCTGCTATCATTTCCGCTGCCTGTGTTACCGGCGCAGATGCTATTCATCCTGGATTCGGATTTCTCAGCGAAAACGCCATGTTTGCTCATATGGTTAAGGAGCATGGGCTGATATTTATCGGTCCCAAGGCAGACCAAATCGCCATGATAGGCGATAAAATAATGGCAAAAAAAACCATGGCTAGAATTGGGTTGCCGGTGGTATCTGGATCGGATGGCACCGTCACCAGTATCGAAAAGGCTCTGCGTATGGCGGAGAAAATGGGATTTCCTGTCCTCATTAAAGCGACTGGCGGTGGTGGTGGCAGAGGAATGAATGTTGCACGATCCCCGCAGGATGTGCCTCTGGCTTATGAAACAGCCCGAAGAGAAGCGGGCATTGCCTTCGGCAATGATAGCGTGTATCTGGAAAAGTATTTGGAAAATCCACGACATATCGAATTTCAAATCCTTGCGGATCAATTCGGCAACGCCATCCATCTTGGGGAACGCGATTGTTCTCTGCAGCGAAGGAATCAAAAGGTATGGGAAGAAGCTCCAAGTATCGTTTTAACTCCCGCGTTCCGTGATGAATTTGGACGGAAAATAGCTACCGCCATTTCTCAATTGGGTTATGTGGGAGTTGGAACGCTGGAATTTTTGTACGAAAATGATCAATTGTTTTTTATAGAAATGAATACACGCCTTCAGGTGGAGCACCCCATAACAGAAATGATTACTGGGTGTGATATTGTCTGTGAGCAGATTCTCATCGCATCCGGAGAAAAATTGTCGCTGACGCAGGAAGAGGTGAAATTTTCCGGACATGCCATAGAATGCCGTATAAATGCCGAAAATCCGGCGACGTTCATACCATCTGCAGGTACAGTTTCCAACTACCATTGTCCCGGTGGCCCCGGAGTTCGTGTTGATAGTGCGCTTTATGATGGCTGCAAGATTCCACCATATTACGATAGCTTGATAGCCAAACTAATTGTATGTGGGAGAGACCGTCAGCAATGTCTTGCTCGGTTACGGCGGGCTCTGAGGGAATATGTAATCGACGGCGTGGACACATTAGTTCCATTGCACCAAAAAATATCGGATAATCCAAATGTCGTTGAAGGAAAGTTCGATATTCATTTTTTGGAGAAAATTTTTGGAAATTAATTGGAATAGCCCTGTATAACCATTGCTTTCGGCTGCGGTTTTTTTTATTGTATGTGTTATCGATGTTTTTCCGAGTGAAGGATGATTATTGGCAGCGGTTCGAACAACGTTAGCACATGAAGCATACGAGCGGGCAATTAGCTCAGTTGGTAGAGCATCTGACTTTTAATCAGGTGGTCGCAGGTTCGAATCCTGCATTGCCCACCACCTTAAATATCAGCGAAAAATTGCTGGAATTACTCATAGATGACGTTGATTACGAGTGGCTGATGATTGATTCCACGCATGTTAAAGTGCATCAACAAGGGAGCGGAGCGGTTAGGTAATCAGAGCATGAGCG
>JAIRZO010000025.1 GCA_031267195.1 Holosporaceae bacterium
ACAAATTTACAAGAATGGCGGAAGCACCATGAACGCGACTAGCAACAACATAGGCCGGGAAACAACTGATGTGCACAGCAACATAGCCGAAATGGAGGCTAGCACCAAGTGCGATAGCAATCGCATTGCCGGAATGGAGGCCAACTCAAATCCAATAGCAATTTCCGGCGGCGTCTTCAGCGAGGTATCCGGCTGCGTTCGTCTCCGGAGCCATACCCAGCGGTGTCCCCGCGACAGCATCTCCCGACCTCCGGCAGCGTCCCCAGGGCATTGTACGATAGTGCCCACCTTGATTTGCCTAAAACCGGCGAACCACATGGATTTAGCCGGGCAACAGCGGCCATGCCCAGTTAGATTCAGTAGCGGATCATGGTCATCTCGGTGGGCCAAGGATGCGGTAGCAGAAGAACTCAGCGTTTATGATACTATGTCTGGATATGTGGTCCCAGCAAGGCCTCTGGCAGGGCACGGTGACCAAATCAGCCAGCAAAACCAGGAAAAAGCTCACACGGCAAGAGCAGATAAAAGCCGAAATCAGACGACAGACTGCAGAACTACGGATTCAATACAAAAACCCAGACCCGTCTATTTGCCCGCGGCAAGGGACCGCAACACACATAAAACAGAAAGCTCAAAATATTGTCCAGCTGGATCGTGTGATCAAATGATCCCCAGCCCTGTTTGTTGTTTTCAGTATACGCTTCTCGTCCTGTCCGTCCTTCAGTCCGTCTGTGTTGTTCCGCTCAGTTCATCTCCCACTCAGGTGGTTATTTTGTGTCCTTTCGCTGCTTGTTCACGTTCTTCCCGCGTCCCCGAGTATGCCTTTGTTCCTGTGCTTGTCCCGATTCGTAGTGCTATCCCTGCGTTGGCACTACGCGCAGTACTCTCTTCATCTGTCTTTTTCTCTGGCAGCCGGCTGTCTCTGTCGGCCACTGTAACTTGCAGTCAGTGTGTCCCCTACTGCCGTTTAGTCCCCTGACTGCCACGTCATCCTGACTGAACCTCGTCATCCTCGTAACACTCTTTAATTTCGTCCATACTGCTGTCATCTTATGGGGTATCCTCATCATCCCGACTGATGACGGTGCTCGGTGTGTGCTGTTCAACTACTTGTACTCGACCCTTTCTCAGGGTGTGAAGCAGCCGTTCCACCTGCGTCTGTACTTCAAACTCGATGTTACGGAACAACGGAAGTTCTAGCCGGTCATTAATCCCGGATCCCTCCGTGTTTAGTTCTTCGGATTCCAAGCGAGTCGTTTGAGCCAGATATACCACGTTCTGTTTGGCTGTCGCGCTTAGTGCACTACGTACTCGAGACATATCCTCGTCGATGTTGTATCCGGCGTCGCCCAAGTTGCAGCTGCGATCCCAGAGTATACTTAGTATTGCCGCGTGTACATTGTACTGTGCTTGCCTTTCTTTGCTAGGCAGCTCGGCACACGTCACATTCGGCACTATAGTCCGGCGCTCAGCGCGGTAACCCACCAACCCCAGGCTTTCCATAATGCTGTTTATCGATTCTTCCACAGACTGCCCACTGCACATGCCAGCCTGATGTACGAATGCTATGGCCTTCATCGCTATGATCAAAAAGTCCAAGTTCTCTGGCCCAGTGAATCTTGCGGCGATGATCCGAATAGTGTTCAGCCAACCGTTCAGTAGCGTCGTCAGCAAATCTCGTGCGTTCTCCAATGCGACGCTTAGTGTTCTGTCCGGGTACATTGGGCTAGGATCTAGATTCAGGTCGCCTAGTTCTTCTGCAGCCTTTTCCAGTTGATCCAGCCACTTGGCCATTGCACCCGTACTGCTCGGCGCTTCTGACCCCGAACCCGTATCACCTGTGAGCGCGGTGACTAATTCTGCTATCGCCTCTGATCCCTTTGTCCCTATCTGAGTCACTTGCCTCAGGGCTTCGCAAGCCGTGTCTATAGAGTTATGTCCTTGCCAGGAGAGCCATCTGCATACCTTTTTGAGGTGCTGGCTAAGCATTGTAGCTGACATAGTTTCTATTTTAGCTGCCGCAGCGTCATAACGCGCGGTTTCGATAGGATTCAACTGATATGTTGTAGTCAAGTCTGACCTCAGCAGCTCGTACACAAGCAAAGTCAAGTATTTGAGTTTATCCGGATTCAGTTTTTGTCCCAGGCTATACTTGAGATTGGAAGTTACATCCAGGTAGCTGTATAGTTTGGATTTAGCGGCCAAAGCTCTGTGAATTTTCTTGATCCCATCCCCCATTGCCGCATCGATTGCTTCTGCTTCAGCCTGTCCAGTTGTGCCCGTCCACAGATTTGAGTCAGCTTCCGCGAACACGTGCCTCATTCTGTCGAAGTTTATAGAGCTATCAGCAGGCGCCGCAGCTGCATCTCCGCAGTAGCAAAAAACCCCCAGCAGACCAACCGTTGCTAGTCGTGTCAAAACATTTTTCTTTTTTATCATTTTTATATCTCCTAACCCGCCAACGCGCCTCTGGTGGAACTGTTGATATCCGAGCTATTTTTAAAATTTGGTGTTATCAGAATTTGTTTTCGGATCCTCATGTACAGGAAGTACACTGCGGCATCCGAACAAAGTTTTCTGGGTCTTCCAAGAAATAGCTCGGATCTTAATTGCACCAATGTGGCAAATAATACATAGACAGATTTATCAGAAATTGTTTAATAAACAATTAATTTTCTTATTTTGTCTAAAAAAATTATGGACAGGAGCGAAAGTGATATGTAAATGCGAGCTTTATGTTGGTTTTTGAAACATCAACGGCTGGTCTGCTATATGTCTGATCCAAATGGACTTTTGTTTTCAGGGCATGGGACAGTTCGAGATTTATGTGGAAGCCATCGGAAATCTCTCGGCTGATGCCAACCGCAAAAAATGTAGTTATCTTTTTCAACTTTTCTTTTTGCAGGCTATTGGAGGTGTTATCTTTGATTTCAAGTGAGCCATTTAGCTGCATAATTCCGATTTTCGCATAGATGGCAGCGGCCATTTCCTCAATAAAATATTCAATTTTAAATGAGACATGCGGACATAGACCAAATCTTACTTTTGTTTGAATTGTTGAGTCTAAATTGGCAACATTAGGATGTGCACTATCCAATGTTGGATTGTATAGCTGATTTATATCTGCGCAAATGTTGAGATCTTGCGGAGCATCTTCCAGCAATCCAAGTATGGAATTGATATTTCCTCCAGCAGGAATAATTCCGCGAAAAACTAAGGCAATCTCAGATGCGGTTGCGGCGGGAATATCGGTATTTCCGTTGGCAAAGGATGTGCCTCCAACGCCGACATCCTGGCTAGCCAGGTTGGTCAGGGCATAGCTGAGGCTTGGATAGTTATTGGTGACAAATGTTCTAAGTTGTTGCATTCCATCCATAATATTCCCATTGCCCAGAGCAGAAATATTTGGCATCGCATCGGTAACAAAATTACTAAAAGTGGCGTATGCATTGGGATCGACCCTTGTACCCTGGATGGTAAAAATGCCATTGGAATGTGGAGATGCACAGATAAAGTCGAGTATTTGCTGTTGTAAATCATCTGGATTTCCGCCGAGATATCTCATGCTTCCTGCGAAAGAATGCCACACATTCGCATGAATTGCTGAATTTCCTGCATCAGTTAAGTGATCATATGGGAGAGAGATGGATGGATCTATATTCTGGCTGATATTTCGAAACAATTGCGCCAATATTCCTCTTGTGAATTGAGAAGTTGGGCTCTGTTGTGCGGAAACGGAAATTGTTTGAAAATTCAGTTTTTTCCCTTCTACACCAAAATCCACCCCAACTTCAATACCCATACGGCAATTCCTGGAAACGGGATGTAGATATCCAGTGGAAATGCTGCTATCGAAGGCGGTGGTGCTGGAGGATCCCTGTAGAGAACTGTTCGGTGCAATGATGTAACTTCCGAAGGCGGCGGTGGCTCCTGCGCCGATGGTAAATACAGGTTGGTGTCGTGAAGATAATGGCAGCAACTGCGGCGGAAACTGCGGAGGCGCAAAACGTTGCAGCACCAGATGCCGCAGTGGAGGTACAGTACATCGAGGTGCCAAATGCTGCTGTTGTTGTCGACGGGACAATGAAATGGGCTTTTTTGGTATCTTCAAAATATTTTTATTGGCTATGGAAATAGTGTTTTGCTTTTCATGGCTTAGCGGATAGAGTTTGTTCTTTGTTACAGTTGCGGGGTTTTTAGCAGTAATTTGTTTAGGAGAATAGTTGATTATTTTAAAACATTTTTTCTGCAGGCACCTGGAATGAATGTTGGCAATCACTTCGCTTTTAAACGAAAATCCCATAAGGATAATGCACATACACATAAACAATGATGATAATTTCTGCCTCACATTACTACTCCAACTTATCAATAAGGTTTCTATGAAAGATCTTCTGCCATTTTTTGCATCTGATAGCTAACGCATTTGCGATAGTCATTTTCCCTTTCGCAGAAACTCTAATATCCCTTTGGGAGAATGATACAATGATGATATACTCTGTATTTAGTTGAAAATTAGTTAAAATTTCTTGAAAAATCTAAAAAAGATGGGGATTGCTCTATAAAAATAGAAATTTTCCGAATGAAGCATTGAATTTTCAAGCTTTTCGAGAGGTGTTAGCGATATACTCATTCAAGATGAGACTCCGGACTTGTAAGACTGTAATTGCCGTGAATTTTCGCCTTCGAAATCCAGCTTCTTATTTTGAATGAGTAT
>JAIRZO010000054.1 GCA_031267195.1 Holosporaceae bacterium
AGCTAAACCCAAAAGCATTTCTCCAGCGATCGTCAGACTCAAAGTACCCTCTTAAATCCGGAACGCCATATTTCAGTGTAGTTAATCTCTCAAGACCAAATCCAAAAGCAATTCCCTGATACTTGGATGCATCAACATTTCCGTGTCTCAAAACCGCTGGATGAACTACTCCAGCTCCGCCAATTTCCATCCACTTATCGCCAGTGCCAAAGACAACTTTACCGTCTTTTATCTCGTAGTTAATATCGACTTCCGCAGATGGTTCGGTAAAGGGAAAAAAACTAGTCCTGAAGCGCAGAGCAAGATCTGGTACCTGAAAAAATTGCTTCAAAACATCCGCCATCAACCATTTGAGGTGGGAAAATCCTACATCCACATCCACCATGAGCCCTTCTATTTGGCTAAACATTGGTGTATGAGTGGCATCATAATCGCTGCGAAAAACTCGCCCTATAGAGAAAAAACGCAGCGGAGGTTCGTGCTGCAGCATGGCGCGTATCTGCATTGGAGAAGTATGGGTTCGCAGCAATTTTCGGCCATTCTTATCGGCAGGCACATTGATATAGAATGTATCATGCATAGTGCGTGCCGGATGGTGATCCGGCATGTTCAGAGCTGTAAAGTTCATATATTCGCTTTCGATTTCCGGACCATCTGCAAACCGAAACCCATAGGAGGCAAGTATGCCGGAAACCTCAGCTTCTGTTTTACTGAGCGGATGCAACCGACCGGCACAAGCAGGACGAACCGGCATAAATACATCCACGAATTCAGAAGATATTTTTTTTTCCAAATCATCTAATTCCAGAGCATGAGTCTTATCCTGGAGATATGATTGAACTTTTTCTTTGATATTATTTATTTTCCTCCCAAACTCGCGCTTTTCTTCCGGAGACATATTCTTCAGCGATTTCATAATTTCCGTTATTTTCCCATTTTTCCCAAAAATAGCCATGCGAACCGCATCGACAGAATTCAAGCCATCGCAGTTATCAATTTCCAGCAAACAACTGGCTAAGAATCTATCCAAATCCGACATTAAAATTCCTCAACTTTTCCAGATCCAACCATGAATGAATCGATGGCAAATCAATACTCTGTTATTTTTAACGAAGTGTATGCTATCAAAAATAGGTTATTAATGAAAGACATTCACCCAGCTTTTAGGCGCCTACAGCTAGTTTTTTCCCATATGAATCGTTTCCTTGACGAAGAGCGACAGGATATAAGCTATGACCAAACACGTTGGAATTGTCAAAAGAATAGCCTTTTGATAACACGAAAATTCGTAGATGCGAACTCCGTGTTCCATCGATACCGCTCCGGTCCAAAACACATCCAGTAGCAATCCAAACAACGGCTGGAATATCAACCCTGCAAGCATAATCAATGCATTGGCGAAGGCAATCGCCGTTCCGGTATTGGCGGAAGATTCATTGTTTTTGGCGCAGGTAAAGGTAATTACTTCGGCACCAGTAAAGATCCCTATTATGAATACAATAGCAAAAGACAAATACATATCATGCACATATACCAGCGCGATAAACAGCGGTGCCACACAGCTTATGGAAAGACGAATAGCTCGCATATATCCGTTCAACTTCTCGGCCACCATAACCACTGGAATGCTTCCAACGGCAAATCCGATAAATAATATTGAAGTTGCAATGGAAGCAGTTTCATTATCAATGTTGTATTTTGTCATAAAAAATGGCACTGCCCATAGTTCTGAAAAGACAGAAACCGGTAAATACATAAATCCCCCCACTAACCCCGAGAGGATAATCTGCTTGTTTTTTAAAACTTGTTTCAAAGTAATCATGAAGGAAGGCCATCTATCACCATTGTTAACACTGGCATCGTTGCCATCTTTTTGTGGATGATCGTTTTTATTTTGGAGAGATTTCGGCACAATCATAAGTACCAGTCCAGCAATAATCATGCCGATTATAGCCAGCGCGAATATGGTTTGCCTCCAGCCAATTTCGTTCACAGATTTTGCCACCGGAAATCCGCTGCACAGCGCTCCCAAAGTTCCCATCATGTTGGTGATTCCTGCGAACATGGCAAATTGTTTCGGTGAAAACACCAGTGATGCGATCTGCAGGCAGGATGTGAATGCACAGGCGGCTCCAGCTCCAACCATACACCGACCAATCTGAGCAACATATATTTGGTCAGTTAAAGCGAATAAAACAGATCCCAGTGTGGATAAAATTGCAGATGATGATACCAAAATTCTTGGACCAAACTTATCCAAAATTAAGCCACAAGGAATCTGTAGGGCCACATAGGAGCAATAGAAACACGTTACGATAACGCCAAATATACTGGCAGTTACAGCGTAATGAGCCATTAAATCGTCCATCATAACGCTGGGAGAAACCCGCAAAATCACTTCATAGAGGTAAAATATATTAGCAAGTCCCCAAAACACAACAGCATTGCTGCCGCTTTTTTTTTTTGCCATATGAATATCCTGTCAGCAAATTTAGTAGATTATGTAAATGGAATATAATTAACCAATCTGGTTGAAAATCGCTTCAAATATCCAAATCTCCTTCCGCAATATCATCCAAAGTCATACTCACGTGTTTCCTCCCCTTCCATTCGGACACACTTATGGCACCAAGCACAGTAACTGGCCGTTTATAGTTAA
>JAIRZO010000032.1 GCA_031267195.1 Holosporaceae bacterium
TATTGACCACACTCTATCTGTTATATCATGTCTCCTGTGTGCTAATTCCATTCTCCTACTCCTATACATGGCTCTCATGCCAGTATAACATATATCATCTCATGACGACAGAGTCTAGATACGCTAAAAACTTCAAATCGTTCCTCGCCGCAGTTCAAATTAGATGTCTTATGCTTCGGCTAAAAATCTCATGACGACAGAGCATAAAATATTTGGCATTTACACAAAATATCTTATAGTCTCGTGAAAATGCGATCCAGAATCAATGATAATTTTCACATACTCAAAAAATCCAACTTCTTAGCGTGATGGAATATATACCGTCTATTTTCAGCAAATTATTGTTCCCAACGCTCCCCTCCGTCGCCAATTCCAAAAAACTCCCCATTGGAACTTCCAAAACTTCTACATACTCTAAAATCTTAACTCGTTCCGACCAATTTTGCTAATTACTCAGTCGTCTGCTATAAGCTACGTTATTGGCCCTGTTCTGTGTGGTGTTATAGCCAACATTGTTCCTTCTGGTATTGCTGCTTAACCTATTTAAGCTGTTGTTAACATTATTAGTTAAAGTAGTGGTATCCTCTATAGTGTTATTTGCTACTGCGGTAGTGCTTGTGTTAACTTTTTGGCTAACATTGTTAAGAGCATCTACGCCTTTATTTATGCCTCCGCAAACTGCGTTCAGAAAGCTATTTGCTACGTTGAGCGCGGCATTGCCAGCACCAGCTACCAGCTCGTCTTTCGTCTGTTCCAATCGACTCTTGCTCTCACTAACCAATGTTTGTGCAGAAGTGGCAGTGGTTTGTCCCGCAGACTTAGCAGTGTTGATTGCGTTATTCAACCCGGTCTGCCCTGTCCGATACGCCGTTTGTGTAGAATTGACAATGATTTGTTTGGCAGAATTAGCATTGTTAACGGTAGTATTTTTAATGTTCTCTCCGGTCCGATAGATCGCTTTTGCAGATTGTTTAGCTCTGTTCAGTTCTTTCTGAGTGTTGTATCGAACTTGATTAGAAGTGGCGATGACAGCTTTCTCTCCAGTATCGATTGCATTATTCACAGCGGTAGTTCCATTCTGAGAGATCGTTTTTATAGATTGTCCAGTTGCGGTATTCCTGTTAGACGATCTAGATTTAGATCTTGCAGATACGCAATATGAGTCATTCATCAACAGAATCACAGATACAATGCATCCTATTATTTTCAACATCTCACACTCCTCCATAGAAAGCAATGTCGATTGCCAATAAAATTTTACAAACAAGCGCTAAGAATTAGTGACAATTTATCAAAAAATAATTAAATATAGGTTAATTTAATAAAAAATAACTATAGAAACTACGATTTTTGTTAAAGGAATACCAGCAATGGAATTATTGACTATTTGGGACAATTAATGCGTCTCGAAGATAAAGAACGCAGCGATTTTGCAGATTTTTTTGATCCATTCGCCACAGTAAGTGAACGTTGGGACCAGCATCTATGGTTACCAGTGGGCCGTCTCCATGAAATTTCCAGAAATCTTGCAGAAATAGTAGAACAGAGATTGTTCCCGGCTGCATATAGCCAAAGCTGGGAGATGATGTTTCAAACAGTGCATGCATGTCCCAGAATTCCTCCCAGCAAATTTGGTATGCCATCGGCCATCCGGACTCGTCTGTGGAATTCAACGCTGCCAGCAATTGCTTGCATCTTTTTTGAGCTCTGGCGGCTCTCCCGGCGAATAGCAAACTACTGGGAACACGCTGATGGGCTTCGCTGGAGAGCACTTTCTTGGCCACCGTATTCACAAAAATAATATTGTGCCGCAGTTGGCCAATTTTCAGATCTATTTTTTTAGCTGTCTCGCTCTGCCAGATGCTCCAGGGAGCAAAAAAAGATCGGCAGGAAGATCCTGATGCTCGACGACTAACGCCGCTCATGTATTCCATCGATGGCAATGGAACAGCGGTAATGGCACAGATGGCCCTGAAAGCACATATGGTGAGAGCTGCAAAGCTGGAGGCAGAACTGGCAATGCCTACGGAATGAGGAAAATTATTCCTCGATGTAAGAGAAAAATTGCCATGAAAATTCATGAGAGATTTTATATAACGAAAATGCTGCAGAAATCTCTCCACCGCCGCCGGCGTCAATTCCATGTTATTTATAAATATGTCATCATCACCATGGATGAGTTCCATTGATACTTCCGAATAAAAATCCTCCAATGTATGGGATATCGATACATTGGATGGAATGTTTCCATCGCATTTACCCATGTATTTGATGAGGGCGATATTGGGGGAAGCTCTGCAGATCCAGGAGGACATAATTTTATCCATTGATTTAGTCACGAGGACTGATGTAGTTGATATTAGGATCACTAGCCTTTTTGTTAATAACAACCGCTTTGCTACTGCCACCTTCTGCCTTTCCAATTTCCTTTGGCAGTGATAACGGTAAATCTGAGGATATGGGAGAATTATTTTTGTGCTTAATATAAATGGATTGATAGGAAGATGTCTTTGCCTGAGCATTAAATAGGTAAAGAGCCACATTTCTTTCTTTGTTAGCAACAATTTGTTGAAGAGTAGCCTTCAGAGCTGCCACTGTGGCTGTGGGAGAAAATTTTACATTAACTATTATATTTCCGTAGGACAATTTGCTGGAATATTCACCGACATCTATAATTACCACTCCCACAATGTTTTCCGGGATATTGAAAATTTTTCTCAGTTCCGGCGTTAGATCTGCAACGCTAATGCCTAATTCATCTATTTTTTCCGCAGATATACCTTTCTTGATTATTCCTTCATTTTCGGATACAACGCCGGTTTCTTCATCATTTTTTGAGCCAACCGTAACGCTAAATTTCATCTCATTCCCGTTTCTCATGATCAATACTGGGATAACAGATCCAATGGGCAAAGAGCTCAACAGATACTCGGTATTTGTATCCTCCGTAATAGATTCATCATTCAATGCCAGTAGAATATCTCCCGTTTGGATGCCACCCCGCGCCGCCGGTGAACCATCATATACCCGCACAATGTTGCAACCACACCTTTTGCCGAGACCAAGACTAATGGCAACGTCCCGCTGAATGCGTTCAATGGATATACCCAGCCAGCTGCGCTGCATCTTTCCATAGTTACGCAATTGTGTAGTCACTTTTTGTAGCATGTTGGATGGAATAGCAAAGTTCAACCCAGTGCTTCTAACTCCATCGGAAAAAAATACAGTTATCATTCCAACAACTTTTCCATTGTAATTACAAAGGGGCCCTCCAGAATTGCCATGATTGACGGCGGCATCCGTCTGCAAAAAGGAAACAAATTTTCCTTCGGCACCAATGGTAGCCATGTGGCTGGATAAATTCCTTCCTTTGGAAGAAAGGATGCCGGATGTGACACTAGGTCCCAATCCCAGTGGATTACCGACGGCAAAAACCGGCTCACCTATTTCCAGAGTATCGGAATCCACAAACTGCAGGAATTTGAATTTTTCATCGGAATCTATTTTCAACAAAGCGATGTCAGAGTGGTCATCTTTTCCTACAATCCTTACTTTATATTCCCTTCCGTCATTGGTGATTATCTTGATTTTATCAGAAGCATCGATAACATGGGCGTTCGTTATGACATACCCGTTTTCGTCTATAATAAATCCGACTCCATTGGATGACTCCTTACTGAAATCGCCGATGGTTTCATCCAATACAACGATATCCACAACACATTCCACAATGGTTGCTATCTCCGAACTAATCGTTGCGCATTGAATCAAAGGAACAAAAAACAAATGTATACACATCAGCGCACAGCACTGCAGAAGAAACAAATGGCGATTATTATTCTTCAGTGACATTATTTTCATAAAACTACCTGTTAACATTCATGACGGAGAAAAAGGGATTTTTGGAGGAAAGCACAAAAGTAGTTTCGCTGTGCTCTGCCGTAAACAACGCCCGATAGGCCTCCAGGGATTGGAAAAATTCAAAAAAATTCGCATCCTGAGAAAAGGCCGCCACATAGATGATATTGGCTTCTTTTTCTCCGATTGCAATCAGTTGCTGCATTTTTGTGTTAGCTTTGGCTATTTCAATATCGCTTTCCTTATCGGCGTTGGATTTGATGGTTTTAGACATTTCCACACCTTTTGCCCGCAACTCACGAGCTTCCCGTTCCCTCTCGCTTATCATGCGATTGCAAATGGCAGCACTGTTTTGCACCGGAAAGTCCGTTTTCCGAATTCTCACATCAACGACGTCGATGCCGAACCTTTTTGCGGCTCTATTAACTTCGTCTCTTATCTTATTCATGGCGGAAATTCTAGTATCCGATAGGAGAGACGATAGACTCACTCCTCCCAACACGCTGCTGAGGCTGCCCAGCACAACCGGATTGAGCCGCACCAAAACTCCTCTCTCACTGTATACCGTCTGGTAGAATTTCAGCGGATCTTTTATGACATAGCGGCCAAAGGCATCCACCATGATACGCCGTTTGTCACCGAGGGTTATTTCCATGGTCGGCAGCTCTATGCTCATCAATCTTTTATCAAAATAAACTATTTTTTCAACGATGGGCAGCTTGAAGTACAGGCCCGGAGCCTGAATCACCCGGACCGGTTCTCCAAATCTCGTCACCACCACCTGCGCTATCTGATGCACCGTAAAAAAACATTCCAATAACGAAAACAAAACAACTGCTGCTAGAGCAATTGGAAGTATGCGGTTTTTCCCCATGATTTATACCTTTTCTTTGTCTGAGTATTGGGTTGTAACTGTTTTTTGTGTTTCGCCATCTGGCACAACGGCAGCATTTTCGGAAATTATTCGCTCGGCAGATTGCGTCCTAGCTTTCCTTGATCCCGTCAATTCGGCAAGAGGCAAATAGGATGCTGCCTTTATATTATCATCAACGAATATTTTCCTGGATCCAGCATAAACATCACGCATGATATCCAGATACATTCTTTTAGATATGATGTTCGGAGATATTTTATATTGCTGCAGGGCAGCCAAAAATCTGGCACTTATCCCACGAGCTGCCTCTATTATCCTCTGTTTGATAGCTTCTCCGCTATTGACTTTTTCTGCCACAATTCCGCGAGTTCTTGCTTTTTTGTCGCGATCGTAGGCCTCAGCTTTGTTTTTTTCGCTCTGCTGCTCCGCTTGAGCACGTTCAACATCTCGAAAAGAATCTATTACAGATGCCGGTGGCTCAACCCGCTGTAACTCAACGCGCACAATTTCCACTCCCATCTTATATTCATCCATCAGAGACTGCAGATTATCTTTGGTTTTTTTCTGAATATCTGCCCGCCCCTCCGTTTGCACATAGGTAAATGGAGTTTGTCCCACAATTTCTCGCATAACACTCTCGGCTACGGCCTGAACTGTAACCTCTGGAGATTTTGCATTGAAAAGGTAATCTTTAACGCCATTGTCTTTAATTTTCCAGAGA
>JAIRZO010000045.1 GCA_031267195.1 Holosporaceae bacterium
CGGGCAATAGATAATTGATGATGGGATCTGGTATAACTGGAATGCTGAAAATTTCAACTTCAACCGGTCTTTGAAGTCTATTGGGTTTTTCAGTCTCAGTAAAAAGGCTTACTGTCCCACTACAATAATCAGCATTATCAAAACCGCTAATAGAAGCCTCTTCTGCCATTCTTCGTCATTGCGCAATAGCGCTTCTTTCAGTGTAGTCTCGGTAATAACCACGGTACCGGATTTATCGGCACGAATACAAAGCTCTTCGTGAGCGCAGACACTTTCGCCTTTTTTTGTCGCACCTGTGTTGTCATTTTCTTCCGTCATGTGCATCACCTCCAAGATACGCCTATAGTTATCACAAAAAAAAATTAACATTTGGTATAAAAAACACAAAAAACATAGGGATTTTATGAAAACAAATAATCACTGCATAGATGTTCATCATCAACTGATCGATGACTATTTATCAATAGAAAAACAGGCTCCTTGGGAAGAAATTGCTCGACCCAATCAACTGCTTCCTCCGGGAAATTGGAACATTTGGATGATTTTGGCTGGTCGAGGATTCGGAAAAACACGATCCGCTGCCGAGGCCATCAGAAAATGGGCCTGTGGTAATCAATATAGACGCATTGCTCTCATTTCCAATACCATACAGGAGGCTAGGCAGGTCATGGTGGAGGGGGAAAGTGGCATCTTGTCCATTTCTGATGTAGAGGAGAAGCTGCAATTTTTTCCTTCTCGTCGACTTCTGCAGTGGCCAAATGGAGCCATTGCAACACTTTATGGAGCAGAAGAATATGAACAGCTGCGGGGGCCTCAGTTTGATGCCGCCTGGGTGGATGAGTTTGCAAAATTTCAGTATCCGAAAGATACTTTCGATCAGTTGTCTATGGCTTTGCGATTGGGGAAGAATCCAAAAATGATTCTCACCACCACTCCTCGCCCTCTGCAATTCATAAAAGATTTACTCCTTCGGGATGATGTGGTCGTCGTTAGAGGCACATCCCATGAAAATATTCAGAATCTGTCTCCTAATTTTCTGAAACAGTTGGAATATCTTCGGGGAACCAGATTGGAAGCTCAGGAAATCTATGCGGAATTGCTGGAGGAAAATCCCAATACATTATGGTCCTGGTCTGACATAGAAAGCTGCCATAAATCGCCGCCGCATTTTTTACAGAACATAGTCATAGGAATTGACCCTGCCTTGACTTCACACAAAGACAGCGACAAAACCGGAATAATTGTTGCTGGTATGGACGGAAGCAATCATGCCTATGTGCTGGATGATCTCAGCATTTCCGCAAACCCAACTGTGTGGGCGCAGCGTGCCGTAGATGCCTATCATAAATATAGAGCAAAAAAAATAGTTATTGAAACAAATGCTGGCGGAGATCTGCTGCTGCATCTTCTCCGTTCCATCGATGGAGATGTGCGCATAAAACCAGTTCATGCTTCTTCATCTAAGGTAATTCGTGCAGAGCCCATCGTGGTGCTATACCAGAAGGGATTGATATATCACTGCCGTCAATTTCATGAATTAGAAATGCAAATGGTGACTTATGAGCCAAAAAACAAATCACCAGATAGACTGGATGCCTTGGTGTGGGCAATGACAGAACTTTTTGACATTTCTTCCATTACACAAATTCCTTCCAGTTGGACGGTGTGATTCCTTATCTAGGATATATTGTTTAGTCATCACTGGTGTTTTTCTTCTGCTGTTTGTAGGGATCCGCCATAGACATAGCCTGCTGTTCCCGTGTCTCTTTTTCCGATTGCTCTTTTTGCTTTGCTCTTTCAGCCTGCTCTGCCTGCAGCATGGCTCTTTCTTCCAGCCGTCTCGATTGTTCCATCAATTTTTTTTCTCGACTAGCTTGCTCCTCTCGTACGCGCTTCAGCCGAGCCGCTTCAGATGCTATGGATTCCCGTTTAGCCCGCTCCAAATCAGCTTCTTCCTGCTGACGTAATCGCTTATTTGTTTCTGCTTCTTTGCGGGCTTGCTCCCTTAGCATACTTTCCCTGCGAAATTCTTCATCCTTAATCTTTTTTTTCAAGTAGGCGTTTTGTGCCTCATAATTTTGCCGAAACTGATCTCGCATAAGTAGCAGTTCCTGATTTTGATTCCGCAGTTGCTGTTCACGGGCAAGTTGCCTATTTCTTTCTCTGTTGGCTTCCAAGATTCTTCTTTCCAGATAAGCTTTTTGTTCCAATTGATTATGCAGCTGCTGTTCTCGCATAAACTGCTTTCGTCGGTCCCTCCGCTCTTCCAGTTCTTTTTTTCTGTTCATGTCTGCAAAATCATAGTCATCACAGTCGAGGTTTTTTTTTGCAGTATAATCAACATAATCTATCTGTTCTGCATAGTCGCTGTTATAGTGCCTGTGATAAGAACAGCTCGTTAACATAACACAAAGGGAACTGCATAATACATTTGAGAACAAAAACTTCCATTTTCTTTTATACATTTTTCTGTCCTTCTTCTTCTAAAAAATTTTGAGTATGTTTATTATGAGGATGCAGCATAGAAACGCTTTAGATACGCAGCTGGATCCGGCTGCTGCCGCACATCGATATCCACAGCTATTCGTCCCTCTTTTAATAGCACAATTCGATCTGATATCTTTGTTAAAAAATCCAAATCGTGGGACGCAATTATCATAGTTACACCCACTTCATTAACTGACTTTAGCAGCTGCACAACATCCTGGATTGTGGCAACATCTAGTCCGGAAGTTGGCTCATCGCAGAGAAAAATATCCGGGTCGATCATCAGGCTTCTTGCCAATGCCACCCGCTGTTTTTGTCCTCCGGATAGCGATCGCGGATATATGCCTGCCTTTTCTTCAATGCTCAATTTTTTTAGCATATTTTGGGCCAGATGCATATGGTTTTTTTTAGATTCTTTCTTGTCGTTGCTTTTTTTGTCCACAAATTTTGTCGCATACAGCAAATTTTCCAGCACAGTCATATGAGGGAAAAGCTGAAAATCCTGGAACATGAATCCAGTCTTTCCCCCGCATTCCAGGAAACCACAATCCGGTACTTCCAATTGCTGAATACAGCGCAGCAACGTTGATTTCCCACTTCCCGAAGGTCCTGCAAGTCCAAAAATGCGAGACTTTTCCACCTCCAGGCTGATTCCATCCAGTATTTTCGTGGATTTGAATGTTTTATGAAGATTATGGATTTTTAACATCGGATTGTTTCTTTTCAATTTTTTTCCCGACTAATTCAATTAATAACACGAGGAAATAATAGTACACTCCGGCAATGCAGAGCGGCGTGAAATATTCAAATTGTTCTGCAGCTATTATCTGGGATCGTCTCATGATGTCCATTCCTCCAATGATGGCAATTAGCGCAGTTTCCTTGAGCAGAGCAATAATTTCATTGACAAGAGCCGGCAGCACATTTGTGATAACCTGCGGTAAAATAATGTCTTTCCACATGTAATATTTTGGAATTCCAAGCGTTTGTGCCGCTTCGAACTGTCCTTTTGGAAGACTTTCTATGCCGGACCGGAGAATTTCCGATACATAGGCAGAGCTGTTAATGCCGAAGGCAATAATACCTGCAGACAAAACTCCCATCTTGATTCCACAGATGCCGGGGATCGAAAAATAGATAAAGCTCAGCTGTAGTATTAGCGGAGTGCCTCGTATAACTGAGACAAACCTCTCTACCAAAAATACCGACGCTTTTCGGTAGCGAAAAATTGACAACAGCAGACCGACAATGATGCCTATGAGGAATCCTCCGCCCAGCAGCTGCAGCACAAAACCCAGTCCACGGCCTATGTAGATAGAGTTGGCTAGAAATTTCTCCATATATCTATTCCAACGACCATTTTTTTCTGAGTTGATCGATTTTTCCAGTCGATTTCAATTTTTCGATAGCCTTATCGATTTTCTCTCGCAAACCAGATCCTTTCTGCAAAGCAACAGCGTAGCCATTGGCGGATTCTGCTATTTTTGAAAAACCTAGATCATCGTTATTGAGGCAAAAAGCCTTGCCTTGAACAAGATTGATGAACACGCAATTTACATGGCCGGCCTTTAACATCTCGACGGCCTGATTGTTGTTATCGATGGCGACGATGATGGCTCTGGGACAATTTGCTTTCAGCCATATTTCCATTGTACTTCCCAATTGGCAGGCGACTTTTGACTGTTCCAGTTGTTCTCTACCTCTAACTGGATGACTTTTTTTATACACCGTGGCGAAGGATGCTTCTGAATAGTATTCGGAGGAAAAATCATTTTTTTTCTTCCTTTCTTCGGTGATGGCAATGGCGGAAATGGCCGCATCCACAGCTTTTTGCTGCAGAGATGCTAATATCGCCGGGAATTGCATTTCTTCAAACTTCACTTTTTGCTTGAGTTCCTGACCAATGAGTTTGGCTATATCAATGTCAAATCCCGTTAATTCTCCATTTTCGTAGTATTCAAAAGGCGGATAATCTGCGCAAACTGCAATCTTTAATTCGTCACTGTTTTTAGCATCATCACACCCACACAATATGGAAAGCAGCACCGCAAACGCTGCGCTAAAAAATGCCTTAACTATTTTTGTATACATACATTAATTTCCTATCTCCATTTTTGGCTTTTTAAGTTGTTATGTCAGGATTATCTTTTAATAAAGCAAAAATATTTCCACCTGTAAATCGTGCATTGATCCCCAATTCCTCCTCGATTCTCAGAAGGCGATTATATTTTGCGACGCGATCAGAACGAGCTACGGCTCCGGTTTTGATTTGGCCGGTGTTGAGGGCTACAGCCAAGTCAGCGATGGAGGTGTCTTCTGTTTCTCCCGAACGATGAGAGATGATTGCTCTCATGCCGGCCTTGTGGGTCATTTCGACTGCCTGCAAAGTTTCCGTAAGAGTTCCTATTTGATTCGGCTTAATGAGCACGGCGTTGGCAATTCCTTCTTTTATCCCGCGGGCAATCCGCTCAGGATTGGTGACAAAAATATCGTCTCCCACCAATTGGATTTTATCGCCGAAGGCCTCCATCATGCTACCCCAGCCGTCCCAATCTTCCTCGCCCATGCTATCTTCAATGGAAATAATCGGGTAATCGGCAATCAGTTCATCATAGAAGCTAATCAGTTCGTGCGTGGAGAAAATTTTTCCTTCTCCATCAAAGCAATATTTTCCATCGCGAAACAGTTCAGTTGCTGCCACATCAAGACCGAATACCACATCGTCACCGGGCTCGTAGCCGGTGTATTCGATGGCTGCAATTATGAGGTCCAGCGCGTCCCGGGTTCCGGATAAATTTGGAGCAAAACCACCTTCGTCTCCTACGTTTGTGGCAAGGCCGGCTTCTTTTAATTTGAATTTCAGACCATGGTAAATTTCTGCTCCCATTCGCAGAGCTTCGCTGAAGCAATCGGCACCGACGGGGATGATCATAAACTCTTGAATATCCAATCTGTTGTCCGCATGTGCTCCACCATTCAGTATATTCATCATTGGTAATGGTAAAGTATCGGCACCAATTCCGCCAATATACCGGTAAAAGGGAAGATTGATTTCGGCGGCGGCTGCCTTCGCCACAGCCAAGCTGACGGCCAGGGTGGCATTGGCTCCCAATTTTTCCTTGTTGAAACTGCCGTCCAGATTGATCATTTCTTCGTCGATTTCCAGCTGATTAAATGCTTCCAGCCCTATAATGCACTCTGATATTTCATCATTAATGTTATCGATGGCCTTTTGCACTCCTTGTCCAAAATACCGATTTTTATCTTTATCCCTCAATTCAATAGCTTCGAATGATCCAGTTGAAGCACCACTGGGCACAGAGGCCATCCCCAACGCTCCGTTCTCCAGTTTCACTACGGCTTCAACCGTTGGATTGCCCCTGGAATCCAAAATTTCACGACCAAATACACTGGCAACCACACTCATGCTAACATACTCCTACCTAACACGAAAACTGTATCCTAAACTAGGCTTTCTGCGGATTACCGAAGAATAAAACACATTCACCAATTCAATCATCGTATATGACAGATCGCATTTTATCAAGGGATTAGAGCTTCGGGCTTGCCCAATTAATATAGATTAAATTTTTCATAAGCTAGTAATTTTATAGATAGCATCAACATTTTCTTTGATTTTGAGTAACATTTGGTTTTTCGATGCAATCTAGCAAGGTAATAGCGAAGCACAGAATTGTAGGATTCCACCAGACAAGTTTCAGATTTCGTTATAAAATGTTTAAGGTCTGCATCTTCCTCAAAAACCTCTGCATATGAAGGATTCCCGTCAGTGCAAACCATTTTCACTTCGTTCGTTTCAGTTATTTTGGCCCAAAATCTTCTGAGTGTTTCAGAACTAGCGTCACCGACCTCAAATCTAGCAAAACGTAGCCGGTTTCTATCAACAGCAGTCCATACTCGGATTTGATTTGCTTTTTTTTAATATAAGAAAATAATTCATCGAGTTCCACCAGAGGGACTTTGTTCTTTAGTGTATCAGATTTCATTAGATCAATTTTCTCAGCTGCTGACTTTATCCAATGAATAACAAAGCTGATAGCAAACATCTACGTCAAAAATCTTCTTCAAGAGCCTTGATATGTGACGAAATCCATTGCCTTCGACATATAATTCAATGGCAGCTCTTATGACTCTGGAGGAATGCTTCTTCCTGCTATCGCCTTCGGTAAAATTCATACCGCATACTTTACATAGATACCTCTGCTTACCTACAACAAACCCGCTCTTACACAGCGCATCTGAGCCGCATTCCTTGCAAATTATTCCCATCTACATACTCCAAAACACATGGACCATCATATATTATTCTATATTAATTGGGCAATCCCGAGCTTCCGGGATTGCGCTATATAGATATTAGATGATATAATAAGTTGTAATAGGATGTAGATTTTTGTAATGATATGTAAATTTTGTGGCAGCGAAGCGTTTAGAAAGAGTGGTATTACGAGAAAGAAACAGAGGTATTTTTGTAAAAGTTGCGGACGGAATCAAGTTGTTGGTGATAATCGAGAAAAACATTCTAAGATGGAAAAGTATGCAGCAGTAGTAACGCGAATTATGGATTAGGATGCTCATATTTCAAGACATTCCAATGTTTAATTAAATATTCTCGTACTGACGAAAAAGCAACAAATATCTAAGATTTCAGCATCTACTGCAGTTGCTTTGAATAATTTACTTACAGCTAAAAATGCAGAAAAACCACGCAAATTGTTGATTTTAACTGAAATATGAGCAATCTAATCCATAATTCG
>JAIRZO010000052.1 GCA_031267195.1 Holosporaceae bacterium
AAAATCATTTTCTTACTAAAATTCCACACATCGGACCATTATTCGTCATCATAAGAGCAGTTTTTATATTTTCTTCGGCGCAATTGTACAAAATTTTCACTTCGGAATCTTTTTTCACGCTGTCGACGGTGCAGATTATACCGACAATTCCTAAAGTTTTGTCGTCTCCGCTATAGGCATCGATTCCTTGACCATCCTGAGATTCCGTTTCGTTGATATACCCGTAATCGATTGGATAAATCAGGTTTGGGAATCTTGGGTGCGCAGACCCTTTCGGACGGTCTATGGTAATTCTATTTTCTCTAATCAAAGTTTCAAAGGTTTCAAAAAATCGTTTTGTATTTTGGTCATTGTTTTTCATGGGCACCTCCATTGCGACAATTTTTCCATTTCTTGAACATGCGAGGAATATTGAGGCCAGAATCTGGAGGAAGAACCGACACTTCGTCGAACCATCGCAGATCATCCGATTCGTCCGAAATTTTGATATGCTCCTGCGGATCTGAAGCTCTCATTAAAAATCTGACATCATAATGATAATGCGCCGGAATTCCTTGATATTCCGGAGTCAGATGGACGCCGATGTCAAAAATTTCCTCCGACAGCAATTCGATGTGCCGCAAGCCGGATTCTTCATGAGCTTCCTTCAGAGAAACTCGGGCAATATCAGAATCGCCATCCGCATGTCCGCCCAGCTGTAGCCAAAATCCCATTTTTTTGTGCAAAGTCAGTAAAAATTTCGCACCGTCGTGGTTTATAATCCAGCAGGATCCAGTAAAATGTCCGATGGATAATGATCTCTCGAAACAATTTTCATGCGAATCCAAAAAATCCAGCATTTTTGATTTATCTGCCATTTCTCGTTTGTCGGTCGGATGATAATGTTCAAGCTTTTCTCTCAAGTTATTTCTATGCATGGTTTTAATTTCCTCTCTTAAGTCAGATAATAACCTTCTTTTTCGTGGATCTCCATGGTAAAATCAGTGGATTTACAAAAAACGAGATGAACAAAACATTATGGATATTTTTGAGGTTTTTCGCACATCTGCAGATCACAAAAAAGCGTCTCAGATGGGCGCATATATGCGTAATCAGTTCATGTTTCTCGGCATTCCTACTCCAGAAAGAAAAAAATTAAGTAGAAATTTCCTTAAATGCACGAGCCAGCGATCTGTCGATTGGGATTTTGCCTTCGATTGCTGGAAACAACCTGAGCGAGAATTTCAGTATTTGGCGATGGATTATCTCGCAAATGTTATTTCGACGTTGGCAGCCACAGATGTGTCCAATCTCCGCGAATTGGCTGTACAAAAGTCCTGGTGGGATACGATCGATGGGCTAGATGTTATCATAGGCGACATCGCGTTTCGTTTTCCAAGGGTCAGTGAAACACTGTTTGCCTGGAGCGTTGACGATAATTTTTGGCTACGACGCATTGCCATTAACCATCAACGCCGCAGAAAATGTAAAACCGATTCTGCATTGCTCGAACGGATTATCATAAACAACCTCGGGCAACAGGAATTTTTCATAAATAAGGCCATTGGCTGGAGTTTGCGCGAATACAGCAAAACAAATCCAGATTGGGTGCGAAAATTCATCGAACAGCACAGATGTAGACTATCTTCGCTATCGATTCGGGAGGGAAGTAAATATGTTTAGTCGTAGAAATGCAAATATCAAAAATTTCATCCGACTTTCAGCGACTGCAATATACTGCATCTGGGCTCTCACTGTCAGCGAAGAAGGGGAGGCGGTCTATCGCAAAATCGGATTCTGGAAGCTGAAGGATTTTTATATTTTTAATACGGAGGCATTATGAAAATTTTTCTATTTTTTTTATCGCTGATTTTCTCCGTCGAAAATATCAGCGCCATGGCCTGGGGAGTCGAAAACAGGTCCCATGAAAATTCAACATTTTATTTACCGGCGACAACGATGTTGACATTGTTGTATCCTGCGATGAAAGATCCTGGTTATCTTTGGAAGAAGAATTCAGAAAGTTCTTCAAAAAAAATGGAGACGAATTCCGCTATTCGAGACTGGGGCACAGTTATCCAAAAGCAGAAGAGAACAAGGAAGCCTCTTCGTCTTTCCCCGAGGATCGAAAATTGGTTTGCAGAGGAACTCCGAGAAGTATTTCAGTTTACAGAATTGGCGGAAATTATAAAAACGCAAAAAGTCGTTTTTTACACCGGAGCAGAAATTTCTGCTGGAGCAGTTCCGACCATGGACGAGGTGATGAACGATCTGAAAATATCTCAAAAACTAAAAGATGGACGCAATTTACAAAACTATATTGCAGAGATAATAAAAAATCCCGGTCGTTACGTGGAAATTTTGCGAAGATTCTATGATAGATGTGAGAACGCCGAACCGACTGTTGCTCATCGAGCAATTAGCGAAAATGGTGCTACGTTGTAAACATATGTTAATCACGGAAAATCTGGATCAATTGCATCAAAAAACCGGACTATCACCGCTTGTTTCAGCGGGAAGAGATCACTACAGCAGTGCGATGGCAAACGATATCCAGAACATAAATTTTGTAATCACCGTCGGGCTAAACACAGATGAAAGCGGTTTTTTAAAGTGGTATAAAGCGAACAATCCGCGCGGAAAAATTATTTCCATCAATCTGGTGAATACCTGCTATTTATCAAGCAATGATTTTTTTCTAAAGGGCGATGCGCAGGTAATTACGAAACAACTCGAAGAGATAATATGATGCAATATGGCATATGTTTGGAGACGGCAGACTTTTTGAAAAAACCGGATTTCGTCGATCAGATTTTGGGACTCGTGCGAAACGAAATTTTCGACTTCGTGCAGCTGCAGCTTTTGCTAATGCCGAAATCATATGATGAAACGCACTCCATTGTCGCAGAAAAAATGAAGGATATTCCGGCAGTTATTCATGCTCCCATTCATATTCCTCCCCGTTACTGCGGCATAGATACCGGAAATAAAAATGCGTTTAAAGACAACGTTGAAAAATTAAAAGACTCGCAGAAATTTGCGGATTTGCTCGATTCCGACATCATTATAATGCATCCAGGAATGGGCGATGGCAAAGAATATCTCTGCGAAACCATTCGGCAATTTCAGAAAATAAACGATTCACGAATTGCCGTTGAAAATCTGCCCTATAATCCCCATGGACAAATACTGTAAGGATCATCTCCGGAAAATATCAAACGTATCATCGACGAAACCGGATGCAAATTTTGTTTCAATTTCGCTCACGCTATCTGTGCAGCAAATTCTCTCGAAAGAAATGTTTACGATAGTTTTGAAAAATATAATTCACTGCGACCAAATCTTTATCATCTATCAGACGGAGATTTCTCAGCGACTATCGATTCTCATCTTCATCTTGGATTTGGAAACTATGACATTGTAAAAATCCTAAAAAAGTTCACTTCGGAGGATTCGATGATTGTGCTGGAAACCAAACACGAAAACGCCACTCTAGCAGAGCTATGGGCGAAAGACAGGCAATATATCAAAGAGTTAGAGCTGAGATGAGTCATTTCAAAACCTATCGCGATTCGATTTTCATCAAGGATCATCTGACTTGTGAACACATTATCGCCGAAGATTATTCTTATTATTCAGGCTATTATCATAGGCACTCATTCGAAGATTGCGTCATGTATTTGGACGCTGAGGATAACAAATTTTCTCCGGACGAAACCGATCAATTGATCATCGGAAAATTTTGCGCCATCGCCAGCGGAGTGAAATTTATGATGGGTGGCAATCAGGGGCATAATCACAGTTTTTTCACGTCGTATCCGCTAGGTTTATTGGCAGATCATTCACAAAAAATAAAGTGGATATGCAGAATTCCGATTTTTACAATTTAAACAATAAAATAGGATCTTAATCTCTAGTGCGAGAATTATATTTTTTTATCTTACACAATTTTTTTTGATTGACAGCCAAATAATAATCAATTAATTTCCCCTCCATAGAATATCGTAAAAAATAATATTTTTTTATTACTTATAAAAGGAGCATTTTATGAAAATATGTGAGTATAGTAAAACTACGGTGAAATCGGTATGCACATTTGGTGCGTTTTGTATTGTTCTTATGTCATTGCCTAGCCTAATAGAAGTTGCAGCCTGTGCTGCAGAAGGAAAACAGAAGTTTGAATCGCTGCATGTGCCGGTAGGCAATACTACTATTCCGGATCAAAGTAACAAAAGCCAACACAAGGAAACTATCCTGATTTTCTGCAAAGAAAAGAATAATAATATAAGCAACTACAAGAAAATATGCTTAGAAGTGCTTTTTGCGTTATTTAGCATAGATTGTCGTGACGCTGTCTTTTGTTTTAGCAGCAGTATGTTTGACAAACAACGCCAACGTCTACTATACTATACCTATAATGTACCTAATAAGTGCTATTACAGATATCAATTGGTAAAATGTGATTATCCCAATTCTGAAAACAAGGTAGTATATTGTTTTAGGGAAGATGATGGATGTTGTCATTTTGAACACCATGTCTCTAAGGCTGAGAACGATTCTGCATTTACTGCAGTTATTGATCGGGTCAAAATAGATAAAGCTATTGCTTGTCAAATCAACAATACAGGGACAGTCACAGAAAAATATTGGCAATAGACGGAAAAATTGTGGTTATCTTTAGAAGAGTTAAACCTGAGAGTAGTGTTTATGCCACAAAAATTTCAGCATTGCAACAAACGAGTTTTCCTGATAGGATCCTGATCGATAAAAACGAAATTGTGATGCCTGATTTTCATCGTATTTGCGTTCTTATTTCTGTAAATAAAGTGGAGAACAGATGCGTTTTTCTGGACGAGCCAACAATGAGCTAAGAAAAATTGAGGTGGTGCCAAATTATATTTGTCATGCAGAAGGAAGTTGCCTGATTTCTTTTGACAAAACTAAAGTGCTCTGTGTTGCAACTTTCGAGGAACGTGTGCCATTGTTTCTGCGGGGTACTGGCAGGGGGTGGGTAACCGCCGAGTATGCATTGCTGCCCAGATCAACAAATGTGAGGACAGAGCGGGAATCAGTCAGTGGTCGCATGTCCGGCAGAACTCACGAAGTACAGCGGCTGATTGGTCGTTCCCTGCGATCAGCTGTTGATTTGGAAATTCTTGGAGAACGGCAAATCAGGGTTGATTGCGATGTTATCCAAGCGGATGGAGGCACAAGAACCGCTTCCATTTGTGGCGCTTGCATTGCTATGGGGCTCGCCATAAAAAACATGAAGCTGAAGCATAATCCATTTATTCATCTTATTGGAGGAATTTCCTGCGGCATAGTGAATGGGGAAATCATAATTGATCTTGATTACCTGGAAGATTCGCAGGCAGAGGTTGACGCAAACTTCGTCCTGATTGATACAGGCAAACTGGTGGAGGTGCAAGTCGCCGGTGAACGCAATGTGTTTCAGGAAGAACAGTTGCTGGAAATGATTGCTCTAGCTAAAGCAGGCATCAATCAAATTTTTGAAATTCAGAAGCAAATTTTACTTTAAAAATAGAGTTTTTCGCTCCATTGTTATCTTGATATCATATGGAGCGCAGTAGAATACTTGCGTTTGTCCCACCAAACCCAAACGAATTTGAAAGAGCAATATCTATTTTCCTTTCCCGTGCATGTAGTGGTGTTAAATCCAAAAAAGTTTTCTCCGGATCATGAAGATTTAGCGTTGGAGGAACAACTTTATGCTTTATGGCCATCAGAGAAAAGATTGCCTCCACTGCTCCAGCTGCTCCCAACAAATGCCCAATGGCGGATTTTGTGGAAGACATGGAAACTTTCGTGGCCGATCCTAATAGCTGTTCAACGGCCCGCAGTTCTACCATATCACCCGTACTGGTGGAAGTTCCGTGGGCATTTATGTAATCAATCTGGTCTGGAGCAATATTCGCTAATTTCAGCGTTTCTCTCATCGCCCGAAATGCGCCATCTCCATCCGGGGATGGAGCCGTCATGTGATATGCATCTCCGGACATGCCATAGCCTATGACCTCCGCATAACTTTTCACTCCGCGTGCTTTGGCATGATCCAGGTTTTCCAGCACCAACACACCTGCTCCCTCACCCATCACAAATCCATCCCGGGATTTATCCCATGGACGGGATGCCTCCTGCGGTGTATCATTTCTGGAAGTGGAAAGTGCGCGTGCTGCGGAAAATCCAGCAATTCCCAAAGGGCATACCGCCGCTTCCGCTCCTCCGGCAACTACGATATCAGCAGACCCCATCTGTATCATGCGGTAGGCATCCCCAACGGCGTGAGTGCCGGTTGCACAGGCTGTTACCACAGAGTGATTAGGTCCCTTAAGTCCAAACATAATAGAAACATGACCGGCAGCAAGATTAATCAGTGCCGAAGGAATAAAAAATGGAGACACACGGCGGGCACCATTTTTGTACATGGCAATGGAAGTATCATATATGGTCGATAATCCACCAATGCCAGATCCAATGATAACACCGATTCTCTCTTTAACGTCGCGGCTCAATTGATCAACGCCGGCATCGGCTATAGCCTCAGCCGCTGCGGCAATGGCATAGATGACAAAGGTGTCCATTTTTCCCAAATTTCTTGCTGAAACATAATCTTCCGGAGAGAATCGCATAACAACTCCCGGCTGATCACAACCATCAGTCGGTATCTGGCCAGCTATTTTGCAAGACAGATCATCCACGTTAAAAGAACGTATTTTCGCGATGCCAGATTCACCGTTGATCAATCGCCGCCAGGATTCCTTAACGCCAACCCCCAGCGGTGAGACCATACCGCAGCCAGTCACGACTACCCTGTTCATGTGAACATTGCCCACTTTATTTATTAACTTTTGCTTGAATGAAAGCAATTGCGTCTTTTACCGACTGGATGTCTTGACCTTCTTTATTTGGAATTTCAATATCGAAAGCTTCCTCAAGAGCCATGATGAGATCGACCGTGTCTAGACTATCGGCACCGAAATCGTCGACAAAACGCGCATCATCAGTAACTTTCGCGATATCAACGGACAATTTGTTCGCGATAATGGCTTTGATTTTATCAGAAAGATTATCACTCATTTTGTTTCCTTTTACAATCAAATATGGAAAAGAAATTAGCATAAAATAAATGGAATGGAAAGGGTTAGAATTGTATTTAAAAATGCTTCCAACAATCATTGCTCTCGTAATAACTCGGACAGCTAACATGCACCACTTAGCGATGAATTATAATGTGCCAATAAAAATACGTCATTGTCAGATTAAATGTTGTTCAGTACTAGATGTAAGGTTCCATATTGTGGGGGGACGGACTTATTTTAAATGTCCTAGGATTATTTTTTCAGGAATTAATGATGAACTCA
>JAIRZO010000060.1 GCA_031267195.1 Holosporaceae bacterium
CAGCCAAATTGATGCGGTACAAAAGGCAAACCATACAAACGGATATAAAATCTGCAGAGGGGATCTACCGCTGGCCTTTAGTATTGTTATCTGGTTGGATCGAATGAGATTCAGCAAACTAAATGTAATTGCTACGAAATATATGTAGTGCAGAATTTCACAAAATGTGTGTGGACTTCTTAAAAGTGCTAACTTGATGCATATGAGCACATCCGCCAATGAATCTGGCGGGAACATTCTGATTACTTCAGCAAAATCGAAGAGCGCAATGAGGGAAAATATCACAGAAGACATAAATATCGTGGACCTGGTTTGCATAACAAACATATACTTAAATAACATGCTATTCATAGAATTTTTCTCATCACAATCGATGCTGTTTAATAAAAATAGATAGTGATAGCACACCTGTGATCACCGCAATTACAGCATAATTTATATGGGCAAATGCAATGTTTTTACAGGATGCGTTGGCAAACCAGAAAAACAACCCCTGCAGTATAATTATACCGGCCAGCAATGCCAACGTTCTTAGGGGTGAAAACTTCTTCCCATAAGGCGCAAAAATGACTATAAAGAACGCCAACAGAGCAAAAACGAGCGTCAGCAGTGGTGCGGCGATTTTTTGATGAAATAGCGATTTTAATCCTTCATCATTCTGCTTAGAACCGGGATCGCCTCGCCATAATTCATGCATAAATTTTTCGTTCGGCTGACCTTTTTTCCGAGATGCATCGATAATTTCCGTGAGATTATATTTATAGGATTTAAATTTCGTTATGGAATTTCTCGCAATGTTTCTGTCAATTTCAATGCGTTCCCCGTCCTTTAACATGAGAATATTATTCTTGATGGTGCCAATGCTGGCGAAATAGCTGCATACTTTTTCGGGATTTCGGCTATCGATGATGAATATATTCCCAAAAAACAGATTTCCTTGATAGTGCTGAGCGTAAATAGAGAATCCATTGCTGGAGAAGAGCGTCCCAGCATTTTTCGGAGGATTAATGTTATTTTTTATTTTAAATTCTGCATCGCGAAAATTTCTCCAGGCGTTGGGAGATATGTAGGCGTTGCTGATGTACAGATAGCCCATCACCATAGACACGATCAACAAAAGTGGCTTCAGCAAAATTAGCGGAGACTCGCCGGTCGCTTTCAGTGCCGTTAATTGATTCGATTCAATGAAGCGTTGAAAAACAAAAACAGTGGCCATGCCAACCGCGATCGGCAGTACTATTGCAATTATGTCTATGCTGAGATATGAGGTAAATTGAACAAACTGTAGCAGACTAATGTTATTGGTCCCTAGTATTCCGATGAATCTAGACGACTGCACTATCCAAGCACAAAAAGTAATAGAAACGCTAATGCTAACGATTGCTCTGAAGATTTTTGAAAATATTACATTGGCTAAACTATGCACGTAACATTTCTTCTACAACGACTCACTTTGATCTGAATGTAATGCGCCCCTTGGTGAAATCATAGGTCGTCATCTCGACATTTACCTTATCCCCCACTAAAACTTTGATGCGATTCTTTTTCATACGCCCAGATGTATGAGCTAAAATGATATGATCGTTCTCCAGCTTTACTCGGAACATTGCATTTGGCAGCACTTCCAGCACTTCGCCGGAAAATTCCACTAAATCCTCTTTTGGCATACGAACAAAAACCCCACCTAGCACATGCCATTATTCTAGGTGAAACAAAAGCCTTTTTCAATAGTATTCTTTGAGAAGATGTCTCATTTTATGGTAAAATTTTCGCATGAACTACTCATTCTGTTCCTTCGGATAACAAATCAGCGTTAACTCAAGGAAGTCCCTGTTTCTGAATCCCTGCAGACGGAATTCATACACATAATCTGTCAGGTGTTTCTGGAGAAATGGCTTGATTTGAAACAATTCATCACTATTATGATATATGGCCAATGACAGTACGGGGCGCTGAGTTTTTATGACATTTATAGCTCCTTTTATGATTGGCAGGCCGTAACCTTCTACGTCCATTTTTATGAAACCAACATTGATATTATACTTTTTAACTTCGGCATCGATGCTGGTCATGTCAACAACATCGCCACCATTCCCCTCTTCAATACTGGAGCTACCATCATTTCTTTGGGCGTTACACTTGATTTGCCGTACGGATTCTCCCAGTGCCTTGTTAATTAATCTATAGCCGGACGTAATTTTATTGGCCGCCATAACTTTCAAAAAATTCTCAGCGTTTGGTTTTGAAAATTCGTAGCAATATATGGTTTTGTTTGTGTATTTGCGCAGAGCCAACAGTGAATCACCGATGAAGGCACCACAGTCTATTATGTCTTTGTTCTGCACATAATCTTGAATTTTTCTGGAGGAAAAACGCAGACCGTGGTGAAAATAAAACGCTTCCGCAGTATGCCCTTCCCCGAGTAAATTGTACTTTTTCATAACTACTTTTAGTTCATTTTCCCATTGTCGCAGATGTTCCCATTGGTAAGCTGGAAAAGAGAACGGACGGTATTCAAACTTTGTTTTCTTTATAAAACATTCATTTTCCATGCACTTTAGCGCATAATCGAGAATTTCGCAGGATTTGGCATCAACTCCATCTTTCAGAGCATCAAATTTTTTTACGGCGTATTTGTGAAATATTTCACAGGCAAGGGCATTAGCCTGCCCTTGGCACACGGTATTATCACATAGGTTGTGGCTTACATGTAGGAAAAGTTCTTCAATTTTGTCATTGGTTGCATAGATATGCCACCCAAGCACCACGGCCATGACGACATTCAGTAGTGATGGAAACTCGGTGCGTTTTTTCATAAAATCCGCCAATCGAAAACCGCCAGCAACCGTGAACTACAGAATTTTTAATTCACCTATTTACCTGACGGATTAGATCCATC
>JAIRZO010000067.1 GCA_031267195.1 Holosporaceae bacterium
ATCCCTATCTCGAAAGTCAGTCTAATGAAGGACTGTATCGGTGCGGACTATGTTAGTATAGCGCCGCAGGCAAAGTCCTGTGCTATTGCATCGCCGGCACCTGTAATCTCTCGCATCTTTTTCAGGTGTAAGTCATATGCAAATTGAAAATAATTCAAGCAATCTTTTGGGAAAAATGCTAAACTCTGTAGCGTTGTGGGTAGTTTTGCTGTAGCTAGAATTGCGGAGCACAGACTCGTGGTGTGAAATTTCCAAAAGCGTAGCTAATTACAAGAATAAAGTTTTGGAGGAAAAGAAATTATGATCGATAAAAATGTATCAGCAAGTGATGAACCGGCTCAATTATTTGAGCTGGTAGCACAGTATTTAAAAGATTTATCGTTTGAGCATATAAACTCTGGTTCTCAAAATCAGGCTGATCAGAATCAGCAGCCAAGCTTGGATGTCAATCTTAACGTTGATACAACTAAAATATCGGATGAAAATGGTGGCCACTACAACGTGGCTATTCGTGTAAAAATAGAGGCTTCCGTTGGGAGACCATTGTTTATTATGGAATTAACATACTGCGGAGAATATTTCGTATCTGGATTCCCTTCGGAGGTCCTTGAAATGCTTCTCTATGTGGAATGTCCACACCTGCTGTTTCCGTTTGTGCGCAGCATAATTGCCAGCACGACCGCTGATGGTGGGTTCCACGCTTTGTATCTGGCTCCGGTTAATTTTGCAGAATTGTATCAACGGCAGAGACGCTTGGCAGACGTGGAAACAAGTACTGCTATCCAATAGATGTGCGGTTGTTAACATTATTTTAGGGCATTATGAAAAAAAAATTAGCTGTCCTGGTGGATGGCAGCGGATTGATATTCAGAGCTTATTTTGCTTTACAAAAACAGCAGCTGAACAGTCGCGACGGTCAACCGATAGGAGCCATTGTTGGCTTCTGCACCATGCTTATTTCCATCCTCCGGAAACATTTAGCTGATTTTTTTGCGGTAGTCCTGGATTCTGGAGGAAAAACGTTTCGTTCTCGGTTGTTTCCATCTTATAAAAGCAATCGAAAACAATTACCGGATGATCTAAGAGCGCAGTTCCCCTTCATGGCAGATGCCTGCCAGGTGCTGGGAGTACCTCTGGTAAAAAAGCCGGAATATGAAGCGGATGACCTAATCGCCACCTACGCTTCTCTCCTGTCATCCCGAGGATATGTTGTGCGAATAATTTCCTCCGACAAGGATTTTATGCAATTAATCACAGGCGATGTGCATATATTTGATCCTTTGAAATCGAAAACAATCTCCGCCGATGAAGTGCTGGAAAAATACAGCGTATATCCATCACAAATGGTTAGTTTTCAAGCATTAACAGGAGATACTTGTGACAATATTCCCGGAGTAGATGGTATAGGCCCGGTTATGGCAGCGAAATTGATTAACAAGTACGCCTCTCTTGATGGCATCTATGAAAACATAGGTGAAGTACAGCCGGAACGCATAAAAAACAAACTGTTGGAACAGAAGGAACTGGCGGAACTTTCTTTTAAATTGGCTCGCCTAGATAGAGAAGTTGATGTGGATGATAATTTCGAGAATTTTCGCCCCCTCTACGGTCATCACATCAAAGCTGACCCAATTCATCTAGCAAACGAAATACTCAACAAAAGAAACTCCTGTGATTGAAATTATCTGCGGGTAATTAAGATCCTGCAAAAGCTTCTCAAATGACTGAATTTCGTGATCTTTTCTGGTGTTTAGAGGAATATACTCATTCAAAACAAGAAGCTGGATTTCGAAGGCGAAAATTCACGGCAATTACAGCCTTCCAAGTCCGGAGTTTCATCTTGAATGAGTATATGTGCCAAAACTATTCCACCCAACTTCGAAAACGCCTCAAAAACACGGACAGGATACTCAGAATCGCTGCCTCCCCAGAGCTTTCCCATCAAAAAAATTTGCCGGCCTTTAACTGATGATTCTTTATTAGACCTTCTATGAAAGTCATTTTTGCGTTTTTCAATCCATTGATAATCAAATGCAAAAAATAGTAGCATTCCACTTTCACAGAAGCTCTATTATGTATACACAAGTCAACTTAGAAGTGCATGCGGATTGTTCGCATTTTCTAGATTGCTTCGCTGTGCTCGCAACGACGAGAAATAGTAGTATCGTCGTTGCAGGGAGCTGTGTGACGAAGCAATCCAGCGCCCTATGTTTCAGCTAGCGCGCGTGCAGCGGTCAAGCTAGATGCTACTCCTACAACGCATTTCCAAAGTGATTCATGTATACTATGCTATAATTATTACCTCGTTCTCTCTGTAATGTCTCTACTTAGGAAATCACCTTGGTAACATGTAATAATAACAAAAAATAGCTACACAATTGCACTGGAAAAATGCTACAATCATCACTGTTTATCGGTAGTGTTCTTATGTTTGCGGCCGTGGCGGAATTTGGTAGACGCTCAGCGTTGAGGTCGCTGTGGAGTAAAATCCGTGGAAGTTCGAGTCTTCTCGGCCGCACCATTGATTCGTCAATGGACAAAGTGTTTGTTGTTTGTTTGTGTTCAGTATGCTTTTAATAAAAAGATAGTTTCATGACTAAAAATACTCTCATAATAATTCCAGCCCGTCTTGCCTCCAGACGGTTAAATAGAAAAATGTTGGCAGATATTAACGGAGAACCACTTATTCTAAAAACCTATCGCAGCGCCGTCGCCGCTGGAGCAGCAGACGTTATCGTAGCCTGTGATGGTGAAGAGATCGCGTCAATAATTCGTGCAGCTGGCGGAACGGCAATCATAACGGATCCGGATTTGCCCTCCGGTACGGATCGCATATGCGCTGCCTACGAAGAATATTGCAAAAGTCACGAAGAATGTGATAGCATAGTCAATCTGCAGGGGGATTTGCCTTTCATCGGCGTAGAATTCATAGAAGCGGTAATTGATGGTCTCTATAGTTGCAACTATGATATTCATACTCTAGCCACTCCCATAACAGACAACTCATACACTGAAAATCACGTGGTTAAACCTGTGATAGCATTTTCGTCAACGCATAGCGGCCGTGCTATTTATTTTAGTCGCAGTGTCGTGCCCATTGGAGGCCCATATTACCATCATGTCGGAATTTATAGTTCCAAACCTAATGCTCTGAGAAAATTAGTATCCCTAGCTCCAAGTTCTCTTGAGTTATCAGAAAAATTAGAGCAATTGCGAGCATTAGAAAATGGCATGACCATTGGCATTACAGTGGTACATCAGGCAAAGCCCATCAGCGTGGATGTGCAGGAGGATTTGCTGCGGGCTCGCAGGTATTGATAAGCGCTAGTGGATCACTGTTAATTTTGGGAGAATACGATGTTTGTGAAAAATATATCGTTTGTGGATAGTCCAGGTGGTGATGGCAGCTTGGTTGTTGGCATCCATGAGGGAGAAACCTCCGTTGTTGGAAATAATCTTCTGAACAGCAAGGTTGTTGATGAGATATCACAGTGTATCCGTAAAACGTCATTTTCGGGAAAATTGCTCGAATCTTTTTCCTTCGTATCTACAGCCGATGGCTATAATTACATATTTGTCATTGGTCTTGGAAAACCAGATCATCAATTTTCGAGCTTTGAATTGGAGAAGCTTGGTGCCTCTATATACACCGGTATTAATAAGCTAGACGGAAAATTTTCCGTAGCTATCGGTGAAGCAGATATTAAATCTACTGAACAGATTCCACAGCTGTTTATAGCCTTTGGTTTGTTGTTGAAATCATGGGATTTTGATAAATACAAACCCAGCAAGAATGATAAGAAGAAATTGTCGTCTTTGGAGTTTTGTGTGAACGACGTTTCTGCAGCAGAGGCTGGATTCAAAAAACACAAAAACATTGCCGATGCTGTGTTCCTAACGCGCACAGTGGTGTCAGAGCCGGCAAATGTCATCAATCCCGCTAGCTTAGCCACCATTGCGGAACGCGACCTGACTCCGCTGGGGATTGATGTTAGTATATTGGATCAGAAGGCAATGCAAGCACTCGGCATGAATGCACTGCTGGGAGTTGCTCAGGGAAGTTCCAATGAGCCCCGGATGACGGTGCTATCCTGGAATGGCAGCAGTGCATCCGATAAGCCAATTGCGTTTGTGGGCAAGGGAGTGACCTTCGACAGCGGTGGCATCAGCCTAAAACCAGAGGATGGCATGCACGAAATGATCTGCGATATGGCGGGATCTGGAGTTGTATTGGGGTTGCTGAAGGCAGTCGCCCTCAATAAATTACCTGTTAATGTTGTGGGCATAATGGCCATGGTTGAGAACATGCCATCCGGGACGGCCCAACGTCCCGGCGATATAGTGAAGACCATGTCCGGCAAGACTGTGGAAATCAGGAGCACAGATGCCGAAGGCAGGTTGGTGCTGGCGGATGCTATTTGGTATGTGCAGGATAAGTTTGCTCCGAGAGCCATCATAGACATTGCAACTCTTACAGGAGCTGTCGTTGTGGCCCTAGGACACGAATTTGCTGGTTTATTCAGCAACAGTGATGCACTTGCGGAACGCATCAGCAAATCAGCAGATATTACTGGGGAAAAAGTATGGCGCATGCCACTTACGGAGCATTTTGACAAATGCATTAATTCTGAAGTGGCGGATATGCTAAACACCAGCAAACCGTTCACCCGTGGTGGATCAATTACGGCAGCTCAATTCATCAAAAGATTTATCCGGGATGTTGATTGGGCTCATCTAGATATTGCGGGGGTTGAATTCACGTCGAATGATCTTTTTATCTGTTCCAGCGGAGCCACAGGATTCGGTGTGCATTTATTGTATGACTTTCTTGAGCATGTTACATTGGCCTGAAGACATTGTAAAGTAATTGCAGCCGTAAACGCTGATGTGAGTATGAGCACTGGTGTGTTTGTGCATTCCGTTTTTGATTTTGTTACATTAGGGAGTTATTGATGGATAAGGAAAAAGCGCTTGAAGCTGCTCTATCCCAGATAGAAAAGGCATTTGGTAAAGGGTCCATTATGAAGCTGGGACAGCGAGGATCTATTTTGGAAGAAATAGAGACGATATCCAGCGGATCCATTGGACTGGATATGGCGCTGGGCATCGGAGGTTTTCCCAAAGGTCGCATAATAGAAGTTTTTGGTCCTGAAAGTTCTGGAAAAACCACCCTAGCGCTGCATGTTGTTGCGGAATCGCAGAAAAAGGGCGGATCCTGCGCATACATCGATGCAGAGCATGCCCTTGATCCGATATATGCCAGAAATTTGGGCGTAGATGTGGATTCGCTGATGCTATCCCAGCCGGATACCGGAGAACAGGCCCTGGAAATTGCCGACACACTGGTGAGATCAGGTGCTGTAGATATTATCGTTATAGATAGCGTTGCTGCATTGGTGCCAAGAGCTGAAATAGAAGGCGAAATGGGCGATTCCCACATGGGATTGCAGGCGCGTTTGATGAGCCAAGCCCTGCGAAAGCTAACGGCCACAGTGTCGAAATCGAATTGCATAATGATTTTTATAAATCAGATCCGTATGAAAATAGGGGTCATGTTTGGTAATCCGGAAACCACAACCGGCGGAAATGCTTTGAAATTTTACGCCTCCGTAAGGATCGATATCCGCAGAATCGGTACTTTAAAGGAAAAGGAGCAGATTATAGGGAATCAGGTTAGAGTAAAAGTGGTGAAGAACAAAGTTGCGGCGCCGTTTAAGGTGGTGGATTTCGATATCATCTATGGGGAAGGCATATCTAAATATGGCGAATTGCTGGACATCGGCGTAAAAATTGGTGGCGTTGAGAAATCTGGCTCCTGGTATTCCTTCGGTGATCAAAAATTGGGGCAAGGCAAGGAAGCGGCGCGCCAATATCTGAAGGAACATTCCGAAATTGCGGAAAAAATTGAACATCTCATCCGGAATAATGGTGAGCTTGTGTCCGAAGTAACCGAGA
>JAIRZO010000079.1 GCA_031267195.1 Holosporaceae bacterium
CGAAAGATCATAATTTTAATTGGCTATCTGTGTGCAGCTTTCGCCAAGCCGATATTTGCCATGTGTGAGGGAATAAAATCATATGTTGCCGCCCAGCTGCTCGAAAGGGTAACCAATGGATTTAGAGACACTCCCCGGGATGCTCTCATTGCAGACTGTGCACCGAGAAAATTGAAAGGAGCAAGCTATGGTATTCGCCAAAGCGCCGCCTTCATAGGATCCATGATTGGGTCTATTGCCTGCTATTTTATCCTGTCTCATTGCCAATTCTCCAATTCCGGCGACAGCATCAGGCTGGTGTATTGGCTGGCGATTATTCCGATTATCATTGCTGTTCTTTTGATTTATTTTGGAATAGATGAACCAAAGGGCCTGACTGGCCTTAAGCATCGCAAGGGATTTCCCATAAAAAAATCCGACATAAAATTGTTGGGCAAGAAATTTTGGTACTATTTGGGAGTGTGCTTTGTTTTCATGTGTGCCAGATACAGCGAATCATTTCTGGTGCTGAGAGCTCAGGAGGTAAAAATTCCTCTGAATGCAGTCTCTCTTGTGTTAGCGATTATGCATCTATTCAACGCTCCCACATCAAAAATTGTGGGATCCTGGTCCGATAAAATGGAGAGAAAGATATTTTTGGAATTTGGATTTTGCATGATGATGGTGAGCTGCATAATCCTCGCATTCGCTACGGAAAAATGGCATGTAATAGTGGGTGCATCGGTCTATGGTATTCACTATGGGGCTACTCAGGGAACCTTTTATGCCATGGTGGCTGACTATTCACCACCACAAATTAAAGCAACCTCCATCGGAATATTCAATCTTGTGTGCTGTATTGGCATGCTTATCTCAAATATTATCACGGGAAAATTGTGGGATAGTCTCGGTGCCCAACAGGTAATGATTATAAATGCTGCCATAGCCTTTGTCGCCGCCATCGGTTTGATTTTTGTAAAACAGTCGACCTTAAGTGCTGCTTCACTTTCCAGTGCCGATGGCGAAAAAAAATCTTAATTTCAATTAAATTTGGAAATAGATTATAACCTTGGTTTTTTATGCTGTTCGAATGAGAATAGTTTCTCCAATTTTGATCGCATTATTATTCCTGCAGATAGCTTTTATTTCTGCAAATTTATCTGTTGCTGCTCTTTATGTGTTTATCTTTATGCGGATGCTGACGAAGCCATTGCGACAGGGAATTGCAGTAATTTTTCTTACCTCTCTGCTCATGGACATTTACATGCTCTTGGAGATTGGAGTTTCGTTTTTAAGATTTTCTATTTTTTATCTGTTGATAAGACATTTCCATCCGGTTTTGCTGCGGATGCAGGCTGTTCTCGTTGCCTATTATTTCCTACTGCTGGTGTGTGTTACGGAATTGACCCACCACTGGATTGCCTTCATCTGCTGTGGTGTATTCGATTTACTGCAATGTGTTTATCAAATAGTGCTCACTGTGATTCTTGGAGTAATCAGCGGTGCTATAATGTACATTGTTGAAAAATTTAAGGGACGCTTCAATGCTTAACGGTAATGATCCTAGACGCGGTTATCAATTGCGCAGCAAAATAGTTCTGGCGACATGCCTCGCATTCAGCGCAATTTTGGTGTACAGATTATACGTGCTTCAGATCCTGGAATCACCAAAATATCTGCTGATGTCCCACAAAAATAGGATCCGACTTTCCACAATTTTACCAAAACGTGGCCGGATCATATCAGCTAACAATGTAACAATTGCCGGCAATCACGGGAAATATAGACTTCTAATGGAGGCATGCAACAAAGAAAATTTCATAAACAATTTAAATTTACTGGGGAAATATCTAAATCTCACGACGGAAGAAAAAGCGACTTTTGAAAAAATTCGCGGCAGCGTTCCCAAATATACGACCATCACCATTCGTGATGACTTGTCCTGGGATGAATACGTAAAAATTTCGATGATATTTTTTAAACTCAATCATGTTGTACTGGAAAATACATTTACCCGGGAATATGCATTTCCTCAGGAATTCAGCCATGTGCTGGGGTACATCGGAAAAAATTCCGATAATATCTTCATGATATCCGGAAAAACTGGATTGGAATTATCGTTAAATCGTCAATTGGCGGGAAAATTTGGCACCGCTCAAATCGAAATTAACGCCGTTGGGAAAAAAATGAGACTTCTCAGTGTATCCAATCCAGTCAATGGGCGAGATATAGCCATAACCATTGACACTCGATTGCAGAGATACATTTTTGATTTAATCAGTCATGAAAAAGCTGGCGCCTGCGTTGTGGTGGATGTGGCGGATGGTAGCATTTTGGCCATGGTATCCGTACCAGCATTTGATGCCAATTGCATATCATCAAAAATATCGCAGAAGCAATGGAATAACCTGATTGATGATCCATTTGCGCCACTCATGAATAGAGTCATCAACTGTGTTTATCCTCCCGGATCCATATTCAAAATTGTTGTTGCCATGGCAGCGCTTTGTGAAGGTGTGGTATCCGATCAGGAAAGAATATCTTGCAGTGGCTGTATCGATGTTAACCATCATAAATTCCACTGCTGGAATAGATATGGACATGGAGCAATCAATTTGACGGAGGCCATCGCCATGTCCTGCGATTGCTATTTTTTCGAAATAGCGCAGCGGCTGGGCATTGATAACATTATAAAATATGCAAAAAAATTTGGTTTTGGCGCCAAAACAGGCATTGAATTGTTTTATGAAAATTGTGGACTACTGCCGACACGGGAATGGAAATTTTTAAGACACAGTAGACCATGGACGCGCTCTGAAACCATCATCACCGCCATAGGACAAGGGGCACTGCTGTCCAATCTACTGCAAACAGCCATGATGTTTTGTAAGCTGTATGTCAATGACTATGCTCTGACTTCTACGCTAATCAAAAAATCCGGATCGGTGCCCGAGAATGCATCCATCCTACGAAACGAAATTTTCGGGGACGGTTGCACCGAACATCAAACTCCGGATCCCATAAACGAAAAATACGCAAAAATCATAAAAAACGCGCTGTATCAGGTGTGCAATGCTCCCTACGGAACTGCTTTCCTGAGCTGTAAAGCCGACTATGGCATTTCGGGAAAAACCGGATCGTCCCAGGTGAGACGTCTGAAAGATCACGAAGTCGGCATGCACAACAAAAATATTCCCTGGGAGTTTCGGGATCATGCATTTTTTGTTGGATGTGCTCCACAGCCGAATCCCCGCTATGTGGTGGCAGTACTGGTGGAACATGGTGGTGGAGGAGCCAGCGTGGCAGCCCCCATCGCCCGCAGGATCTTCGACAAATTATTGGAACTTTTCCCTGCAGGAACTAAAAAATGAAGTCGAGGTATACTCCATCACGCTAAGAACGCGAATTATGGATTAGGATGCTCATATTTCAAGACATTCCAATGTTTAATTAAACATTCTCGTACTAACGAAAAAGCAACAAATATCTGAGATTTCAGCATCTACTGCAGTTGCTTTGAATAATTTACTTACAGCTAAAAATGCAGAAAAACCACGCAAATTGTTGATTTTAAC
>JAIRZO010000023.1 GCA_031267195.1 Holosporaceae bacterium
ACCCTCCGGGTTACGCAGTTAATTAAGGGTGGTGTAGATTTCATTGAATTTATGGTGATGGACACCGGCATCGGCATAGAAGCAGGCCGCCTGGACGCCATCTTTGATCCGTTCCATGATAAAAATGAACAAAATTCCGGCGCCGGCCTTGGACTTTCTCTCACCAAGAAATATACCGAATACCTTGGGGGTAGCGTTGCGGTTGAAAGCGAAGAGGGAGTGGGATCGAAGTTTATCATCCGCGTTCCAAGAATATCCACCGCCAAGTCCAACGAATTTATCGAAATAAAGAATCAATTGGCGGATGAGGAAAATTTTGTGGAAAATGAACTGGTGGATGATGAATTTACATCGGAAATATCGGATAATTTAGTGCCACCATTACAGAATGTTGATGAATCCGCCACCAGCGTACAAAATTCATCCTACACCCTGACCTCAGCATGATTACTAGAGGGCCAGGCTTAGCAGCCTCCGTGAGTTTTGTGAATGGCAGAAACAAATAAGGGATTGCCCTATAAACGCGAATTATGTATTAGAATGCTGGAATTTCAACATGCTGAAGTTTTTAACAAGCTAGCTCACAATACAGAGACCAGTATAATCATTTGGAATTTTAACGTTTACTTCGGAAATTCGGTCTGATTTAGTTTATAGCTAAAAATGTAAAAAATTATGTAATTTACTAAAATTTGCTGAAGTATGAGCAGTCTAATCTATAATTCGCGTTATAAAGATAGAAAATATTGAACGAATACTCTGATTCTCAGTATTTCCCAAGGAATGAGACTGTAAGATATTTTGTATATACTCATTCAAGATGAGACTCCGGATTTGGACGGCTGTAATTGCTGTGAATTATCGCCTTCGAAATCCAGCTTCTTATTTTGAATGAGTATATACACGATCCACTATGATAATGCATGATGTATAGCATCATCCAGTGAATCGAATTTTTGTTTTAACGAGCGAATTTTTTTTCAACCAGCTCCAGAAGTGCTCGATTGGATTGAGATCATGCGAATACGGAGGTTGGTATACCAGGGTGACATCCGGCACTCTCGATTATCTCTCGGATCTTTTTTCCCTATGAATTGAAGCGTTGTCCATGATGACAATCTGTCTTTTTTTGAGTTTCGGGACAAGCATCGCTTCTACATAAGAAGCTGGATTCCGAAGACGAAAATTCACGGCAATTACAGCTTTCCAAGTCCGGAGTCTCATCTTGAATGAGTATAGACAGGGAAACAAACTAGCCATCATACCATTGCCAAGTGAGATAAAACCGCAACTACAGATGAAAAATTAGTGATCCCGCTATTCTCTATTCAGAACGTTCCAAAAATTGCATTTACTAGTATGGCTGCCAGTGTCACAATAAGTGAAAAGACAAGGCACACAACAAATAAATCCTTGTAGGATTCCCGATGGCTAAGGCCGCACACCGCCAGCAGCGTAATGAATGCTCCATTATGGGGCAAGGCATGCAGTGTTCCGGAAGCCAGAGAGACAATTCTGTGCAAAATTTCCGGATTGATTCCGGATGCGTTGGCCATTGCCAAGAATTTCGCACCAAACATCTCCAGCGAGAGGCTCAATCCCCCGGAGGCAGATCCGGTTATGCCGGATAACAAACCTGTGGTAACAGCCCCCGCCATCAGGGGATCTCCCGTGGTAATGGACAGCAGCGAATCTCGGATCTGTGAAAATCCCGCAAGTCCGCTGATAACAGCTCCATATCCCACCACCGATGCCGTGTTAAATATTGGAACTAATGATTCCGATGATCCAATATTTAGACATTTTGTAATATCAATCCGTTTGAAATTGGTTACAATGGCAAAAACCATGGCCGCAAAAAGTGCAGTGATGATGGACCAGTTTCCGGCAATGGTACCCAAGCTCGCCTTGCCAAATTTTTCAGATTGTAGATAGTCTGTATCCACATTGGGAAGTATGTACTTTACGCAGACGTAGCTAATAGCTATCACAAAAATTATCGGTATCGTCGCTAACCAAAAATTCGGCAAATTTTCCTGCGGAGTATTCGCAGATACTGCCGAATAGTTCTCTCCGTATCCCTCATGGTTTCGGATAGCTTCGCTGCGGCGATGGTTCATCCACAACATACCAAGGGCAAAGAAAAGTATAGATATGATCATACTAATTCCTGGAGCAGCAAAAGTATTGGTGCCAAAATATTGCGATGGAATTGCGTTTTGGATGGCCGGAGTTCCCGGCAGTGATGTCATTGTGTAGGTAAATGATCCTACGGCAACAGCTCCCGGTATCAGTCTTTTCGGAGTGTTGGATCTTCTGAATAGCTCCACCGCAATTGGGTAGACGGTAAATGCCACAACGAATAATGATATTCCGCCATAGGTCAGAATGCTACAGGACAGCACAACCGCCAAAATTGCATTTTTAGCTCCAATTTTTTCGGAAATGTAGTTGGAGATGGACTTGGCGCTGCCGCTGTATTCCATTATTTTACCGAAAATTGCGCTCAGCATGAATAGTGGAAAATAGGACATGACAAAACCACCAAGCTTCACCATAAAAATTTGAGTGTAATGCGCCAGTAGCTCACCGGGCCCGGAACTAATCAACACAGCCAGCAGTGCCATCGCAGGAGAGATCACAATCACCGATGCTCCCCCATAGGCAAGGAGTATCATCAACGCCACCGACAAGAATATTCCGAATATATCCATAATGTATTCCCGTGGATTATTTTGAATATACACCGGTGTTCAACCGGAATTCCTTCAAAAAACAATCGTATTGCAGGAAAATTATAAGCGAAAAGAGTTAAGATATCATTGAGGAGACAAACAAAAAAATCGAAGAAGGAATCAGAAGAGCGACCAAAACCAAGTAGACTGCGATGCTCAAAAAAACAGCACTGAAACACGAACCCATTCAGGCTAATCCAAAATAGCCCCAATGCAACCACCGACGAATCCAACCTACCCAGCAGGAAAACTGACCAGAGCCTGCAACCTGTACAGGCTCAGAATCAGTTACACAGCAGAGAAGCACACCAGGACCAATTAGTCTACGAATATCTCCTTCGTCGCGTTATCAAAAGCATCACTCTCACTATCCTCATCGTTCTGAGCTTGTTTTTTCTCAGTCTGGTTTTCATTTTTCAAAAACTTACATCTCAGTAGTTCCAAGTCCCCAGTATTTTTGTTTTTCTTGTCCAAAGCAACTTGCAGAGCTATGGTACGCTGATGCAGTATGTCCGGTTCTCCCGCCAGATCTTTCTTCTGATCACGATTCTCTACATTCTGAACCTTTTTTGTCTGCGGATTCTGTGGTACCTTACCCTGTCCTTCCTGTTTCAGTTTTTCCGGAGTGTGTTTTCCCGGAGTCCGATCTGCCTAATACTGCCGAGCTCCAGTGGCAGAGCCCTCATCTACTGTGTCATCTACTGTGTCATCTTCTGTGTCAGGCTTAAACCAAGATTCTATTTCGTCATCCAACGTCGGAAAAACTGGCTTTAAAAGTGTCATGTAACGGCGTCCTACACTCGTTGGCAGCAGCGCAGACAAAGCAGCAGCGTACCCCTTGAACCTTTCCCAGGCATCCTCTCCGTATGTTTGGTAATCAGAACGAATCTTTTCACAACGCTCGTAGTCACCCAGCATGTCTAGGTACGATTGTCTGTATTCTCCTGTCAGGTCACCCCCAGCCTCAAGAAACCTGCGATAAGGCACCAGAGCTTTGTCAAGAGCTGTCAAGGTTTCTGATGCTCTATTATACTCTTTTCTAGCGTGGATGCACCTATCACGGAGTCTTCTGCAGTTAGCGATTTCAACAAGGAAGTCTCCTGAATCAC
>JAIRZO010000061.1 GCA_031267195.1 Holosporaceae bacterium
TGGAGAGGTATCGCCACAAGATACGCTAAAAATGTCAAATCATTCATCGCCGCAGTTCAAATTAGATGCATCATGCTTTGGTTGAAAATCTCATGACGACAGAATCTAGACGGAGATTACTTTCCGGACATGTATCAACAGTTTTCCTGCCATTCGGCATTTGCCGCAATAACCATGTTCGTGTTGATAAGCGATAAGAGTGGAAATTAAGTAGAAATTATATGAATAAGCATGTTGATAACAGATATGTGTCTTGAATGTTCCAGCATGAATTTATTTGTTTAAGCGGTGCAGGCCCACGCATTCTGATATGGGCAGCGATTGACTACGGCAGAGAATATTCTGAAGTCTATAGACCAAAAATTGCTACGATATTTTTCTTCAATGAGTGTTTGTTTAGTGGAGCTCTAGCTTTAATAGCTTCTTCGTAAAGCTTCAAATTATTGTGCAAATTAACGACATGTAATTTTGGATGGTCGGTAGCCTGTTCCAGCAATGGCAATAAATCTTCACTTTTATTACAAGAATTGTCGGACAAATCGATCAATTGCAACTCGGGCAGATTTTTAATCTGGATTGATTTCATTGTTTCCCCAAGATTGTTATTGCTTAGGTAGAGAAATTTCAACTTTGGAGTACTGATTAATATCCTGGATATGTTATTTCCGGAATCCGAGCTGGATTTTTCTTTCTCTTTGGAACAAAAACAACCACACATGGATAACATGTCAAGTTTTGGTACTTTTTTCAACACATCCCCTAATTTGCTGGCACAATCAGCATTTAGAACATTGTTGGATAGATTCAGCGCGCGCAAATTGGTGCAATTATCTAGACTATTAATAATGGCAAGCATAGCTTTTTCGTTAAGGTTCATCCCTGAAATATCAAGTCCAGCAAGATGTTTCATGGATTTCAGGGATTCCGATAATGTCTCAGCATTTCTAAATATCATCACCCGATCGAAGGTTTTTAAATTTCCGACGAATAGTTTCAGCTGTAACCCAGCACCTTTTTTTTCAGAACCTGTCGCAGCAGAACTTCTGTGAAGATTTTTTACGCTACCAAACAACTGAGATAATTCAGTTGCTTTGATATTATTTATGGATATTCCTATGTACTCCGGATTTTTGATTGATTTCATGGAAACTAAAATCTTCTTCAGTGATTCTTCATCTGGAACACTAAACCTATCACAACCAAGTGCAACACAGGTGAGTGTTTCCGATAGGTTTTCAATGGTGGTAGCCAAATGTTCACAGGATTTATTTCCCATCGTACCTGCAACGATGTTTAAACTGACCAACCTACTGCACTTTTTTAAACAGGCACCGACGATTTCCAGTTGCTGATCCGTTAGGGTTGGCAATTTCAAAATTATATGAGTTAATGACGAACACCTCTTCATGATATCACACAGAAGTTTGACGCCGATATCATCCGATGCATCGGCGATGGATGTGTCTTCATCGTTGCCGTCGTTTTTGTAGGATGTCCCGGTACTAGATGGGTCGCTTTTGCTTTCTGTATCTTCTTCTTCTTTTATTTTTTCTCTAAAAATACAGTCAGTAAATGATAGCAACCGAATATTTTTGGGGATGTAGCTTATCACATCCTCCAATAGTTTTTTTGAAAACTTGATGTGCTGGAATTCAACACTACTCAATTTTGGATATTTGGACATGCAATCTATCTTGGATACAACCGAGGCTAGGCCAGTTTTTTCGTCTCTGAGCTTTTCTTCGTAGAAGGTTCCCTCACTGGATATGTAGACGATGCTTTCCTTTTTAAAACGCAGTGCGATGATTTTTTTGTTATCATTAATTTTTTGTTGCAGTTGTTGGAATACGACAGATTCTTCCGACTGATTGACACCAACACCAGACAGGCTGGCATCGGAAGTGGCAGTTGGTTTTCCAACTTCCTCTTTTTCTTTTGGTTGATCGTGATCATCATGCTGCTTATCCCTCATGGACCATATGTCTGTAACTATCAAAGCTAATACGCAAATGAGTGATATGCGTCTAACTGATGAAAAATGCATAATAGAAACCCCACCTTAATTACAAATACAGCCAGACCATAAGCCCGTCGGAATAATTAGAGCATGAAATAGTAAAAACTGTATAAAATATTCTTTTGATTTTTCGCAAAAAACTGTTTTTGGGGATATATCTATTATCACTTTTTAAGAATCAATATGCTTTAGTATAACTAAGGTAATGTTAATGAAGGAGTTACCATTTTTGATCAAATTCAATGGAATGTATTCCGGTGAAGCTAATACACAATCCACCTGCGGTGGATCTCTGCTGCTGGAGATTGCAGTAGTGCTGTCCATCATTGGGCTGGTTGGAGGATTTTTGGTGACAAAAATCATAACCGCCCATCGAGCTCTGCGGGCTCAAATGACACGTAATAACATGGAGACCGTTGTGGTGGCAGTGGCATCATTTTTGGCCAATAATAATCGGTTGCCGATGCCGGCGGCAGATGCTACAGGTCTGGAGGTAGATGCCAGCAATGACAATCTGAGCGATTATACTGGCCGAGTTCCCTATGAGGTGTTGGGGCTAACTGAAAAAGATGTGATCGATGGCATGGGGCGTCCACTGATTTACACAGTGGAGCCATTCCTCACACAGCAATTCAATGCCCTACATAAGAATGATGCGGAAAATAATGGTGGCATCGGCAGACAGGACTATTTTTGCAATGATATCTATGTTCCTAAAATTATTTTTGATCAGCAGATGCCATTGAA
>JAIRZO010000049.1 GCA_031267195.1 Holosporaceae bacterium
TCCCATTGGCTATTTTCATGTTGATATTGCTGAGGTTCGCACCGAAGAAGGAATTGTATCTCTATGTAACCATTGACCGCACCAGTAAGTTCGTTTACGTCGAGTTGCTGGAAAAACAGAGGGAAATGGAATACGCTCAGTTCTTAAGGAATTTGATTGTCACCGTTCCATACAAAATTCACACAATTTTTACCGACAATGGACAACAATTTACGAACCTGCCACATCAAAAATACGCTTTTCCACATATTTTTAATAGAGTATGCGAGGAACATAAAATCGAGTATCGACTCACACAGTCAGCGCATCCCTGGACTAATGGACAGATGGAACGCATTAACAAAACCATCAAAGATGCGGCGGTAAAACGACATCACCATTGCTCTCATGACCAACTACAAGAGCACCTATAGGCCTTCGTCATTCTTTATAATTTCGCTAGACGACTCAAAACTCTAAAGGAACTAACTCCATATGAGTTCACCATTAGTTTCCGGAAAAATAACCCCAGAACATTTAAAATAAATCCGTCCCTCACAAGTTAGGACCTTACAGTGGAGTAGGTCCATCAAGCAAAGGCTTCAAGTCCGGCCTTGGGTCTGAACTCTTTCAGCCAACGAAGTCTGAAAACATGGCTTCGTCCAAGGTGTGGCATTTGCTTCCCAGATTGTTGTAGTTGGCCAGCAGCCAGCGGTCTGCTGTTTTACGACCTTCATTTTTCAGCAGCTGGAGAAAATCCCATTCGGTATCCAAAGCGCTCGATAGATTCAGGGATTTGAACGAATCTTCATTTTTTATGACATGCATGCTAATCCTCTTTACCGATGGGTCGACTATTTTCCCCTCATCTATCATTTTGCTTATTAGGTGTATCGCCCGCATTTCGTGCACCAGGCATCCGTTGTAGGTGATTTCCTTGAGTCTATCTGTCACTGCAGCCTTGCTTCTCGGTATTTCATCTGTGTGGCTCTTTGTCAGCTGGATTAGTAATATGTCATTGGCCGAAGTGTTATAGATCAGCGGGAAAATAGCCGGATTCGCGATGAAACCACCATCCCAGTAGTATTCTCCGTCTACTTTTACGCTCTGGTATAAGAAAGGCAGGCAGGCGGAAGCCATAAGTGCATCGGCGCAGAATTGGTCGTTTCCAAAAACCTTGACTTTACCTGTCTTGACATGGGTGGCACCCAGAAAGATTTTTCTTTCCTCACTGTTTCGGACGGCCTGAAAATCGAAGAAATCCCTTAGGAACTCCAGGAATGGATTTTTATTGGATGGGTTCCACTCATAGGGACAGAAAAAGGACTGTATTGCGCCCATGAGATAGTAGCCAAAGGAATGATCCAGGTTATAGTATTTTGCCATCTTATCAAGTGGATTCAGTTGATATGGAGATGATTTTTTGCTCAGAGCCGCCATTTCTCTCCAATAGTCGTTCAGTTTTGCCCGACCGCCGGCGTTGTGCCCCTTGATGAGTCCCTCGATCATGGAAGCAGCATTCATGCCGCCGGCACTGGTGCCAGAAGCTCCAACCACTTCGATGCGTTCATCTTCCAGCAACCGGTCCATAACTCCCCAAGCGAAAGCGCCGTGTGCCCCACCGCCCTGCATGGCAATCGCCACCTTTTTCTTTTCCACCGTACTGCACGTTCCGGCAGATCCACCACAATCTTTGCTCATAATTGTCAATCTCCATCACTTAATAAAAAAATATACTGGATATTCTACATTAATGGGCGTAAAAAAACAGTTAACATAATGGCGAATTAATGTAATATTTTTTTCGACCGCGATTTATGTCAGAATTTACAAAAGACAAAAAATATTGTTCAACGCATCGCCTCTGTCATTGTGGCGCAACTGCGCAGTAGGGACTATACTCATTCAAAATAAGAAGGTGGATTTCGAAGACAAAAATTCACGACAATTACAGTTTTCCAAGTCCGGAGTCTCATCTTGAATGAGTATATTCACAAACTACCTAATATTTTGTTGAAATTTGAGCATTTTTTGTGCGGCTTAATGTAAAACCATTCATAACCTCAAAAATCAGTGCAAAAAGGCTGGTTTGTAAAACACTGCCTATTTTGCCCATAATCCACGGTTGTTTCTATTTCTAAGATTCCTTTTTCTTCACAATTTTTCTACTCCAATAACGGATTCATCCGACGCCGTTCGCCGCAATTCTTCGTCAAAGGTCAGGACTCCAATGTCTGTGGCCTGCATGCGACGCAGTCGTTCCAGTGTTTTTGTGATCGACAGTTCCTGCGCCGTCTGCCTATCCAGCAATTGCATAAAAAAATATTGGGATGAATAGTCCTTGTCGACAATGGCGGATTCACAGATAGCTGCTAAGGTGGTTGTGCTTTTTTGTTCTAATCGCATCATTTCTTCAAAAATGTGGAGTGGTGCTCTCCAATCCTGCTTAGGGGAGGGTAGTGGCTGAAGGCGATTTTTTGCTCCTCGATAACAAAGGTAATCGCATAATTCTGCGGTTCTAGTAACTCTTTCCTTTGATTGGGCCAATAGCCAGATTGCACACCCGGCTAATCCCATATCCTTCAGCAGAATATACATAGAGAAATAACAGTAGGCAGTTCCAAATTCATCCGCTATAAATTTAGCCAATGTTTCATGAACTCGTTTGCCTAAAGTAGTGGCCATTTATGTGCTCTCCGAAGCTGACTCAGCGGTTCTATATCCATAGTATCCATCGATAATCATGATCGCACAAAGTAGTAAATAAAATATTACAGTAACTGTAGTCATCAAGTATGAGAAACCCTAGATCAGGTGAACCAAAAGACTATGTGTGCGATTATGCGAAATTACGCCAAAAAAATCCTTCATTGTTTAACTTTAATAATATAAATTATGTAAAGTCACACAGGTATTGCCGGAATTGCCCCATATTGCACTATTACGCCATAAAGAAAATAGATCCTCTGAATTGTTTTTCTATCTTTGTCGAGCAATCCCAGCATTGCGCCGCCATTGCATTGTCCGTCCACTAGCGGTATCATCCCGGCATGGCATTGCAATGCCCAGTGATTGTCTACATGTTTGATTCGAAATGAAGGCTTTTGGATGTTTCTCAGGCTTTTTGTGTTCCTGCTATCTCTGTCGGCAGCGGTGTATTTTGGCCCCCAGGTGACATTTAGCATCCAGGGAAAATCCGTTGAATGTCATTCGGCATTAATAGTTACGTTGGTCGCCTCCATCTATGCACTTAATCTAATACTGAAACTATTGTGTCGCAAATTTGTTCTATTATTTTCGTCTGGGAGAACAAAACTCGAAAAAGGCATCGATGACCTACAGTTGGCTTTTTCAGCTATTCTCCTGAAAGACAGGGAATTGGCGGAAAAACGCCTGACAAGAGCAAAAAAAAACCTTGGGCCTGTACCGCTAATTTCTTGGTTGGAGGGACAGCTGAAAATTCAATATAATGACATTCATGCTGCTAGGGCAATATTTTATAGTTTGTGTGAGAGGGAAAAAAACACCACACTGGGAGCCTACAGTTTGTATAAATTATCCCTGAAAGACGGCTCCCGCAGCGATGCCATTAACGCCATCAATGCTATTCTTCAAATCTCTCCGAACTCGTCGGAACTACTGCGAAAAGCCATCGCAATTTCATTGCAGAGCAGTAATTTTGCTGAGGCGAGGAAATATTTGTTCCATTTATCAAAATTCACAAAAACAATCAGCACAATATCCGCTGTGGTCAATCATGAAGAAGGCGTATATGCAAACAATCCCATTCTCCTGCAAAAAGCATTTGATCAAGACCCCGGTCTTACCCGCAATGCCATTTTGTTGGCTAATCACCTGATGGCGGATAGTGAATATTCGGAGGCGCGATGCGTGCTGAGTAAATCATTCCTCCAATCTCCTCATCCGGAAGTTTTCGACAAATATGTTTCCTGCGGGAAAAATCTTTCGCCACTGGAATCAATGAATTTGGCGGGGAAAATGATAAAAAGAGCCCCCGATTCATGGATTAGCTATTATGGATTGGCAAATTTGGCGCTGGAGGGAAAAATGTTTTCTCTGGCATTTCAAAATTTTCTGCTGGCCTACCGTCTGGAATCCTATGATTTTATCGCAGAAAAATTGAAGGAAACCACTGCACTGCTAAAAGATTTATCAGAGTCGCTGACAATGCAGGAAATCCTACCTACTCTATTGCCACAAAAGCATGTGGATTTTGTGTGGAAATGCAAGTGTTGTGGCAATCAGGAGATGGAATGGATGCCCGTTTGTGATATCTGCGATGCCATCGGTGAATTTTACTATGGAGAACAGGAAAAATCCATCGCCACCGCTGCCCCCAGGGCCACCTCATGAAAAAGGTTTAAAAAGATAGAAGAATAAGAGAAGATCTCCATATGAGTTTAGAGTAATAACGCGAATTATGGATTAGATTGCTTATATTTCAGTTAAAATCAACAATTTGCGTGGTTTTTCTGCATTTTTAGCTGTAAGTAAATTATTCAAAGCAACTGCAGTAGATGCTGAAATCTCAGATATTTGTTGCTTTTTCGTCAGT
>JAIRZO010000055.1 GCA_031267195.1 Holosporaceae bacterium
AATTTTTAATTTCAGTTGTTTTTCTGAACACGTTCCTGTTTTTCGTGTCTCTCCTGCGCTTCTATGCTAAGGATAGCTATTGGTCTGGCATCTAATCTTTTCAGTGAAATCGGTTCACCGGTTTCCTCACAATAACCATAGGTACCGTTGCTGATGCGCTGCAAAGCATCTGTGATCTTTAAAATAAGTTTACGGGCCCGCTCTTTGGTGCGCAATTCATACGCAAGGTCCGTCTCATTCGAGGCACGGTCAGCCTCATCATTATAAGACCGCTCTTTCTGCTGCAAATATTTTATGGCATCCTCATTTTCCTGCTCTAGCGCAGTGCGCCATCTAATGAGCTTGCGCCTAAAATACTCACGCTGCAGATCATTCATGAATTCCTCATTTTCGGATGGAACGTAATTTTCAGGTAAATCACAAATTTTTGAATCCATGAAATGATTCTCGTAAAATTTAAAACTGAAGGTCAGACAGTGTTCACAGGATAGATTTAACCTTATCCACAATGATGGCAAAAGCGTCTTTATCATTCACGGCTAATTCCGACAGAATCTTCCGATCTATTTGCACGTTGGCTTTGCACAGACCGTGAATAAATTCGGAATACTTAAGCCCGAATTGACGCACTCCAGCATTAATTCTCGTGATCCACAGACGACGAAAGTCCCTGCGGCGATTCCGGCGATCTCGATAGGCATATTGCATTGCCTTTTCCAACCGCTCCAAAGCTGAACGAAAACACTTACTGGACCGACCAACATATCCCTTCGATAGTTTCAACACTTTCGCATGGCGGGCATGCGCAGTGACACCTCTTTTTATCCGTGACATTTTTTAACACACCCTATTTCTTGATACTAGGCAACCATTATACACTAGATCCGCAATTTTTGCTACAGTCTAGTTCATACATTTAGTAATAGCTGTTCTTGGCCAAAACAAACACCATTACGAAAATACAATAAACAACCACACACGAAGAAGCACCTAACTAATATAGGGCATATACTGTTTTATATGGCAAACATCGTTTCCGCTAATGATCATAGTTCCCCGTGCCTGCCTTTTCATTTTCTGACTGCGCTTGCGCAGATTATGTCTTAGGTAGGCCGACCCACACTTGATATGACCAGCACTAGTAAAACTGAAGCGTTTTTTGGCGGAACTTTTTGTTTTCAATTTCATTTTCGTCACCACAAATCCAAATCCTAGGACCCAGTAAAGCCAGTGTTCGGCTGTGCAGGCGGCATAACCATAGGTGCCCGAGGAGCAGGAGGCACCGCAGCTGCTGTGCTGGTATCCAGTGATCCAGCGGCAGGCACAGCAGGAGGAGCTGCAGTAGCCGGAGCAGATGCCGGAACATCCGCGGTCATTTTTCCAGAATCCGATGGAGAAGTAGGTGTCGAAGAGTCAGTCGAATCAGTTTCAGAATCACCTTCCTCACCGGTACCGCCAAGCGCATTTATCCCAGATTTCTGAGTCACCGCTGTTCCATCCTGATTAAATTCTTCAACCTTGTACAATTTTTTCAACCGTTGTAGCAGTGCACGTTGTTCTCGCTGACTCATTGAGCGCACTAGAGCCGGCTTAGATTCCTCAAATGTCAGAGGAACTGCATCCCGAGTATCATGGACCTTGATCAGGACATAATGTTTACCGAGTTTGATGGCTTCTTTTGTATAGTCTCCAACCTTCACCAGCAACAATTTCTCTTTCAGAACCGGCGGCAGCAGATGCAGTGGTATATATTCAGCAAAGTCTGCGCCGGAAGAATTATACATTTTTGCAACAGTTTCGAAACCACTGGTACGAAGTTTGGCAACAGCCTCATCAGCTTTTTCCTTAGAGTCCAAAGTAACTAGGGAAATTTTGTATTCTTTTCCTTTCTTAAAACCAGCCAAGTACTTGCTATACTCAGTTTTCAGAGTAGATTCGTTGGACAAGATTGGCCCTAATTTACCCGTGATTTCCTTCTGCATAGCCATACTCGCAAGCAGATCAGACTTCATCTTTTCCACCTGATCAAGGTAGTCCCTGCTTTTTTCAAGCCCTAGTTTTTTCGCATGAATTTTCAGAAGACAAACACTCATAAACTGGGCTCGCAGTACCTCAAACATCTGATCCTGAGGAATCGCTGTTCTTATCTGAGGAGGAAGGCCGCTCGCACTAGCTTTAATCTGGCTTAATTTAAATTCGGAGCGACCAATTCTGAGAACTACTGGGTCACTATTTTTTTTTTTTTCTGCAGAGGTAGCAGAAGTTGGCTTCGGAGTTTCTCCGGCTTTGTCCTTTGAGTCTTCACCGTCTCCTGCTTCATCATCTCCTGCTTCATCATCACTGGTCGCGCCGCCAGGTGTTTTGGTTTCTGCTCCTCCTGCAGGATAAGCAGGGATAGCACCATCCATCTGATCAGCTGGTTTCGCCGGACTCCCTCCGTTCCCAGCCTCAGTTCCTTCGGTTTTTTTGGACTTAAATAAAGTCCCTGCACTGATATAGTCAATGCACAACAATGAAAAGACTGCAACAGTGCAATATATCTTTGATTTCATTACAACTCCTTATGATTTTTACTAAACGCCACATACCCAGGCCAATACACACTAATTCGTGAAACCAGCCTTGACCATAATCATCGCGTTCCTCCTCAAATAGCACCAGCATTGTAGTACATAACCGAATTGCATTGCAATTGATTAATTCACTATGTACTCATATATTTATAAAAATATCTCAATGATCTGCTGGCAAAGCATAATATTTGTTCATTGACTTTGCTCATTGCCGGCGTCGGATGGATGTTTTTTTCGCTTTAATTCATCAACAGATTCTCTGAAACGTTTTAAAATTGCAGCGTTGATGCTTTGGTGAGTGGTGGCCAGAAGGGTGGAAATTTGTTTACAGTTATTCACCGCTTTTACTACATTGTCTTTGGTAAATTCGGAGAATTTTGCGACAGTGTCTGACGGTTTTCCTTTTTTTTGTATCAAATCATTTATTTCAACCGTAGTTTGCTTCACGAAGGTCGAATGCATTTGCGCTATATTAGCGTATACTTCCGCAGACATTTTGTTGATTGATCCTAAAATTTCCAGATTTTTTTTGTAATGATTCATCAGTTTTTCTGTATCCATGTGTGGCATATGAAATGCATTAAAAAAATTGCTTTTACTTTTTTCGCTGTTACCAGCATCAGATGCATTATCCTTATCCGTTGAAGAAGCCACCATAATATACCTCCAAAAATTCTAGTTTTGTACCCATATCCGAAGGAAATACTGTATTAACGTTAAAAAATAATTAATATTTCGACATCGAATAGAATTTTCCTCGGGGCCGTTAGGAATAGAGCTTATTGGGCACCAACTGTCGTTACAGAAACCAGGGCTTTAAGCGGGATATCGGCCAGCTTCATTTTTTCAGCCATTATCACAACTATATTGGATATGAGAGGGAATATGTCCACAATAACTTCACTGCATTTGTTTAAATGATGGCTGAAACTATTTGGCCAAAACTTAAATTTATCGTTGATACCAAATATATTTGTGGCTTCAAATGAAGCATTATCTAACAATGAAAGCATATCTCCAACGCTAATTTTAATGTTTCTTATGGCGTATTTTTTGGGAAATATGCTGTTTTTATTGGCGGCAACAATTATCAGCCGGCCCTTGTTTCTAATTATGCGCTGCAATTCTTCCAAAAAAAACGTATTATTCTCACAGAATTCCATAAAATGAATCACCATAACGACATCCCACACATGTGGCTGAAATGGCATGCTCTTTTCATCAATCACAATGGTCCTGAATGGGCGAATCCTCGGCCAATGTCCAACGGGATAGCCATTTGGAATAGCGTAGTAGACATTTTTTATCCTCAATGATTCGAGATATTCTCTTCCAAATCCAATGACCAAAACATTTTCATTGGCTATATTTAGGGTACTGGATAACAGGTCAGCCAATTGTTTTACCAACTCCTGCCCCATATCCTTTTCATAAAATTCCGTTAATGATGATATACTTTTTGCATATTCCATAGTTTATTTATATAGCATTTGAGTATAAAGTACATAGCGGCATGTTTGTGTTTCGCATTACTGTTATTCGTACTGTCTTATAAACTGTTGGAGGAGAAAACTATGACCAAATCGGATTTAACAGCTAGGCTTGTGGAGATTTGTCCGTATATGACCATTCGAAATGCTGATAAAATCGTATCTATAGTGGTGAATAGTATAGTCTCTTCGCTGAAGAGCGGCGCTCGGGTTGAGTTGAGGGGGTTTGGTTCCTTTTGTGTAAGGGAAAGGAAATCGATGGAAGGACGAAATCCTAGAACCGGGGAAAAAATTCTCATGAGCAAGAAGTTCGTTCCCTTCTTCAAGGCAGGTAAGCCACTGAAAAAAATGGTAAATGCTAGTGCATCCGCTGGTATCAGTGCCGATTGTAAATTACAGCACAGCCTGCGGAACAGTGGCGGCGATCGGATAGCCGTAAAAAGTGTAGAAGAATGAATTGGTTAACAAAATTTGTGAGGCCCAAGATTAGAGCGTTGGTGGGCATAGATGTTCCAGATAATTTGTGGCACAAGTGCTCGAAATGCGAACAAATGATTTTTCATCAGGAGCTTATTTCGCTACAGCATGTGTGTCCTCGCTGTGGTAATCATATGCGGCTGCCCATCGCCGATCGCATAAAAATTTTGTTTGATGGCGGGGAGTTTTCAAAAATCCGCTATAAATCACTAAATACTGATCCACTGAAATTTAAGGATAATAAAAAATACACTGATCGTCTCAAATTATCCCGAGAAGCTACCGGAGAGGATGATGCCATCGTCATTGGCTATGGTTCCATAGGCGGACATAAGACGGTTGCTGTATTTTTTATCTTCGATTTCATGGGAGGATCCATGGGGATGGCTGTGGGAGAAGGATTTAGTAGAGCAGCTGAGTTCGCTATTTCCAAAAGATATTCCTTCCTGGTGGTTCCGTGTTCCGGAGGTGCTCGTATGCAGGAAGGGATTTTTTCTCTTATGCAAATGCCGAAAACTGTTGCAGCCATCAATAGGATAAAAGAAGCAGAGCTACCATATTTGGTATTACTGACAAACCCAACCACCGGCGGTGTTTCTGCATCATTTGCAATGTTGGGAGACATTCATATTGCTGAACCTGGGGCTCTCATTGCCTTTACCGGACCACGCGTCATAGAAGATACCATACATCAAAAATTACCGGATGGATTTCAGCAGTCGGAATATTTACTAAAGCACGGGGCCATTGATATGGTGGTTCACCGTAGAGATATGAAGGATGTTTTGGAAAAAATTTTGGGAATACTGACGCACAGTAGCGCATCTCCATCTGCCAAAAATTATTAGAAACTACTCATAATTTAAATGTTGAGACTATCTGAGCGATGAACTGGAAAACGTTATACAATTGTTTCCCATTATATGCTATAATATTGCCGGT
>JAIRZO010000099.1 GCA_031267195.1 Holosporaceae bacterium
GTGAAAAAATTTGGTTCTAACGTAAAAAAAATCTCGGAATATGGAAAAAATGCCGATAACATACTGAGATTTATGCTGACTCAATCCAACACATCGGGTGGAAAAAAACATCCAGGAAATATTAACAAGGTCATTATACAAACGATAATGATGCTGACGTCCTCCTGCAAGGCGAATGGCATCACAAATCTTCCCCAAATCATCACAACATTGGATAGCGATATCCCCCACTTAAATCTTTCAATTCCATCCTTCAGCAAAGCCATATACAATATTCTCGATAACGCAATATACTACGTTGGCCAAAAATTTGAAAATCCTTCTGATGCCCAGATAACCATAACCACGGAAAATCTTTTCAGTACAGTGGAAATAAGCATTCGCGATAACGGAATTGGCATAAAAAGCGATGTCATTGAAAAAATATTCAATCCGTTCTTTACCACAAAACCGGATGGAACTGGACCAGGTTTAGGGTTGTCTACGGCAAAGGAAGTGATTGAGGACCACTGCGGGCAGATATCAGCAAACTCGGTCGAAACTGAATTCGCTGAATTCCGCATTAGCATTAATAAACCAGAGGCTTGACGCGACCTGCTGCAATGGGCTGAACAACAGAACTCCAGCAAATCGTATTTTATCGTTTCGAAAACTGGAAACTGCGCCGCGCTTTCATGAGACCGTACTTTTTTCGTTCCACAACGCGACTATCTCTGGTGAGCATCTTTGCCGACTTAAGTGCTGAGTGCAGGTCCGGTTCCTGCTGCACCAAAGCCCGGCTCACTCCATGGCGAATGGCACCGGCCTGCCCCGAAAGACCGCCACCTCGCACGGTGCAGAAAACATCGTAGCGTCCCAGACGATTAGTGGTGGAAAACGGCTGCAGGATAAGAGCCTGCAGAACAGACCTGCCGAAGTAATCCGACATATGTTTTCCGTTTACCGTAATACGACCATTACCGGGCCTAACCCACACCCGAGCAACTGATTCTTTCCTACGTCCTGTACCGTATGCCCGGCCAAGAGCATCGATGTGACTTGCAGCAGTTTCCGCCGTAGAAGCCTGCGTTGTCCGAGCACTTAATTCTTCCAGCACGCTATGCATGTCAACTTCTCCTTACATTTTTCGCATTCAGGGATGCCACATCCAAGACTTTTGGCTGCTGAGCCGCATGTGGATGATGTTCTCCTCCATAAATTTTTAAATTTTTCAACATCTGACGGCCAAGTGGTCCTTTCGGAAGCATGCGCTCTACAGCTTTAGACAGGACTCTTTCTGGAAATTTACTGTTTAGCCTTTCCTTCAGAGTTCGCTGTTTAATACCACCAGGATATCCTGTATGCCAATAGAAAATATGATCCTCCATTTTGTTCCCGGTGACTCGAACTTGGCTGGCATTAACTACCACCACATAATCTCCGCAATCCATATGCGGAGTAAACTCTGGTTTATGTTTCCCTCGCAATCTACTCGCAACCAAAGCGGACAATCGGCCCAAGATCAAATCTTTGGCGTCCACCAGAACCCAATCCTTCTTTATCTGACCTGCCCTAAGAGAAAACGTTCTCATCACTCAACTCTCCAACTAATATGCTATAATTTATTTCAATTTGCCAAACGTCGCATGACACATTGTAATTCGACGAAAATACACAAGGATTAGCGTAGCAGTTATAGTGCTATATTTCAACAAAAAACCACAAACTAACTCAACTTTTCAATTTGAGTATAGCCGAGATCAACATTGATCGGTCGGCTTAATATGAGCACAGATACTTTTACTCGTTCCTTTCCATGATCAACTTCCTCAACTGTTCCCTGCAGAGTCGCGAAAGGACCATCACAAATTCTCACAGAATCACCTACCTCATAGGCAACAATGTGGCGGACATTGTTGGCGCTGTCCTCTGCTCGCTTGAGAATGTGATCCACTTCTGCATTAGACATGGGATGCGGCTTCCCGCGGGCACCAAGGAAATTTGACACCTTCGATGTGGACCGCACCAAATGCCAGGTCTCATCCGTTAAAATCATTTGCACAAGAATGTATCCCGGAAAAAACTTACGGTTGCTCTTTATTTTTTCGCCTTTCTTAATTTCAATTACTTCTTCCGAAGGTATCAATATCTTCCCAAACATATGGGATAGATCTTGTCTTTTTGCTCTATCAAATATGGACTCAAGCACCCTCTGTTCAAATCCAGAGTACACATTGACGACATACCATTTCAAAGCACAATCTCCTAAATACCAAAAAGTTGCTGCAGACAGAAACAGATAATTGTGTCGGTACCAAAAAAATAAATCATGGCACCAACCATCATCAAAACGACGGCAATGGACATCCCCATTGTTTCCTGGCCTGTTGGCCAGGTAACGCGCTGCAATTCCCTTTTTACTTGACTCACAAATTCAGCAGGACTGATCATTTTTATTTCCTTAAATTTTTATAACATATAATGACAGCTTCCAGCGATTCACCTACAAACTCAGCAATATGGCAGGGGCGGAGGGAATCGAACCCCCAA
>JAIRZO010000015.1 GCA_031267195.1 Holosporaceae bacterium
GCGTCGTATTTTGGAATAACGCCGAAAGTTTATCAATCCAACGATAAGCTAATCAACGGACATATCACCAAAAGAGGATCGAAATTGGCGCGACGAACTCTGGTTCAGTGTACTTTAATTGCCAAAAGGTACAGCCCCATATTTCAACGATTTCTATGAAAGAGTCAAAAAACAACGCGGCTCCGGAAAAGCTATCATCGCCACTGCCAGAAAACTTCTAAACACCATCTTCTATACGCTGAAAAATGACTGGTTGTTCGAAGATTTCCCTAATTTCAAATTTATAACTTGCAATTAATCATAGGAGAAGAGATATGTCTTTTCGTAAAAAAATGATTTTGTGTTTCGCTTTATGTCTTCAACACGGACTTTGCCACTGCATCGGAAATGGTGACGGTGAAACACCCGAAATGCAGGAAAAAGAAATTGTACGGAGCAATCCGAAAGTTTTTGGGGCCTGTTTTTCATGAACTAGCATCGCAAAAATTTGAAAAGCAAACGATCAAAGACTATATCAGACATCAAGAACGTTTAGACCGACTTGTTCCGATGAAATTGGTGAATTTTAGGTTAAGAATTATTGCAGCCTTTGAGCCTACTCACATCCGACAAGCTCCCGGCTCCGCCGGGACGTTATGACTCAGGCCTTTTCGCGAGTTTTCCAGAAAAATGCTGTTAAAAATTGTCGCGTATTTGCGATTTACTAAGATTTAGGCTGCACATTACGATGTTAATCGGTGATCTAGTGCTGGGGAGAATATAGGTTTGATCGCTTAGATGATTTTCTTGCAAATACGGTTGTAACGAATATTTTGCAGCCACAACCAAAATTCCCACCACCTAACACCGTTGCCGATGGAATAGATGGTAGCCACGGCGTGGCCCATAAAATTCTCCACCGGCACCAAACCCAAACCACAGCGTGAATCCTTGGAGCAATCCCGATTATCTCCCATAACGAAGTAATATCCCTCAGGAACAGTTTGTTCTTTAAAGTTATTGGCTTCTGAATTGTGCATTTCTTCCTGATAGGCTACCCTATGCTTAACTTCGTCTGACAAAGGCAAAATTTCATCATATATCATGAGTTCATAAAACACGTGCGCAGCGGTATCTTTGTATAGCATTTTCTCTTTGAATGTTAACTGCGCTCTAACATCATTTACGATGATAACTCCATTTTCAAGTCGAACTTTGTCACCAGGAAGCCCTATTACTCGCTTAACAACATTAGTTTCGCAGTCTTCCGGAGATTTAAAGACTACCACCTCTCCCCGCTTGATGTTGTTCTTGAAAAATTTACGCCCAGAAAATATGGGAGGGCTAAACCAGATGCTATGCTTGCAATAGCCGTACCGCCATTTCTCTGTCAACGGCATATCACCGATAAGCAGAGTTGGCACCATGGAACTGGAAGGAACTATATAGTAATCATAGGCAAAAAAACGAAACAAAGAAAACAATGTAACGAATATTAAGATAAACTTAATATCGCTTTTACTAACAGACCAGAAAGAATCACAGCTGTTGCCTTCGTCTGATTTTTCCTGCAACTTTGATAACCGTCTGCTGGAAATAGCGCCGACACTGTCGTGTTTAGTAGCTTTTTTATTTTCTTTTTCCATATTATCCCATAAAAAATGATTGAAAACCACAGAGTTATTATAAGCTAGTTAACCAGCTATTTTCAATAGTAACGCACAGACAGGCCAGAGCCACCTCATGAAAATTTTTGAGAGAGGATTTGAGTTAGAGTATAGTGACTTCGGCTGGCCATTTTTCTCAATCGTCTAATAGTATTGTCGAGGCATGGTTTGCTTGTATTTTTGCAACAAATTCAATGCGATATGTCTAAAGATAGCCATAATTTGAGGTGCATTTTCCTTCCTAATTCGCGATTGATCATCTCCAAACAACATATCCAAAACCCAATATAGGCTATTTTCGATTGCCCGATGACTTCGAATTTTTTTTAGTGCAATGCCAAAATATAGTTCCCATCTTTTTCGATAATTTGTTTCGCGATTCCATGCTGATATCCGGCCGCATCTATTGTAACCGTATCCGCATATGTACGCACATAATGAAGTATCTCGTCCATGCAGTGTAAACGATTGCGACTCGAACGCGGATCGCTTAACTCACTGAAATTATCTAAAAAATTCTCTAAATCTACTTTGCTCATCCAAATCTCCATTACTCTGAACTCATATTGGAATTTTTTTTTATTTTTTTATTTTTTAAACCTTTTTCATGAGGTGGCCCTGCAATGGCCCTAGCTGTACTTGAAAAATAGATATATATTTTGTTAAAATCCGCATGTTTTGAGGTTTTATTCGTTGTGGCACATGCTAAGGCATGGTAGGTGGTGTTTGATTCTATCACTAACTGCTTTGTACATAATTTTATTCCTAAGCATGCTTCTGCTGAATGGATGTACAGACATTGCCAATATAGAGCCCAATCATCAAAAATTTCTTACTCCGAATGCTTTTAACGTACTATCGCTACCGGTGGATGATGAAGGCACCCCTGACGGTGATATCGAGAGCAGCGCTGTGTCAGAAGACGATGACTCCGTGGCGGTGGTGAATGAAAAATTTTATCGACGTATCTCCATTTCCGCCAATGAAGGCATGCAAATGCGGGAAGTACTCACTAAGATGGCTCATCTGGCCAGCGTTAGCATGTTCATTGCAGAGGATATAGGTGCTAGCATTTCTTTTGTGGCCACCAATCGCAGATTTCTAGATATCTTAAAAGATATCTGCGACAGCGCCAATCTCAAATGTTCCATAAATGGAGATTCTGTAAGAATTGAAAGGGATATTCCCGTGCTGAAATTCTACACAACTGCATTCCTAAATATGCAGCGGGATACTCAAAGCTCAATGTCAATTTCAACTGATATTTTTAGTTCCGGCTCCGGGGTCGGTACAGATTTTGGATCCAATGCATTGGCGAACACAGGAGGAAGAACGTCTGTCTCCGGGGTTATTGGCTCTAGTGCGGGGCTCTCCAACAATGGATCTTCTAGTATTGTTATTGGATCAGCCAAAAATGATTTTTGGCAGGAATTGGAAAACACACTAAAATGCATTATTGGTACCGGTGATTTGGGGCCGGATAATACTCCAAATACAACAGAATACGTCACATTGCACCGGCAAGCGGGAGTTGTTGTCGCTAATACTACCAAAAGTAAACATGAAAAAATCAAAAAATGTCTGAAATTGTTGAAGGAATCTTCCGAAACTCAGGTGTTGATTGAAGCGAGAATTCTGGAAGTTTGCCTTACTAATGAGCACAAAAGTGGCATTGATTGGAAAATTCTTTCCAAGGGTGGACCGAAAACGGAGAAATTTTTTGATATCAACGAGCTATTCACAGTGGGTATTGACAGGACCAATGTGCATGCCATGGTTGGTTTTTTGGAAAAATTTGGTGCCGTTAAAACCCTGTCCAGCCCTCGCCTCACCATATTAAATAATTACTCGGCGGTGCTGAAGGTTGCGAAAAATGAAGTAATCTACACTCCAGAATTGCAAAAGCAATACGGATCTGTATCCAATCCCGTCAGCATGGATTTCATTTCGGCAAACATAAAAACTATTCCCATAGGATTGGTGATGGTGGTACAGCCCTCCATCGACAGGAAAAACAACACTATCATGCTAAACATTCGTCCAACCATATCCAAGATCGCCGGCTATGTGAGTGTGCCATCTCTGCTGCAGAGCTATAATTTACAAATGGCATCAAGAACCGATGCCGCCACAGCTATGAGTTCAACTCCGTCGATGCAAAAAATACCCATAGTGGATGTGAGGGAAATGGACTCAGTTCTGCAGTTGCGTTCCGGACAGGTGGTGGTGATGGGGGGGCTGATGCAGGAAATTTCCCGCCGCAATCGCTCAAATATTCCTGGCTTTGCCGATACTCCCATCGACTGGTTTTTCGGATCACGCGAAAATGGCACCGACGTAACGGAATTGGTGATATTCCTGAAGGCTACCATAGTACGCCGGAATGGAAAAATGCACCATAACGCCGATAAGAAAATATATGATATCTTCGCTAATGATTCTCGCCCCCTGAAATTTCATACAGAGAACGGAGCGAGGTTTGGAAAAAATATTACTGGGAGTAACGGAAAATAATAGGATGGCGTAGGATGAACAGGAACAAATCCGAAAATCAATTGTGGCGCAGATCCAAAAGCGGATTTTCACTACTGGAGGTAGCAATCGCCATCGTTGTAATCAGCATCATCGCCGGTTTTGCCCTGAAGGGGAAGGAACTCATTCGCTCTGCGCAATTGAGATCTGTCAGCGAGCAGGTCAATGCTTTTCGGATTGCCACCCAATTATTCCTTGATAAATATGGAGCATTGCCGGGAAATCTTACCAATGCCGTAGAAATCTTCGACTCCAGTGTTGCTAACGGTGACGGCAGTGGCAATATTTCTTCCCTAGCAGATGCCAAAAGATTCTGGCAGCAGCTGGCTGCCTCGGAGCTTGTCACACTGGAATTGGTCAATGGATTTCCTGTCAGCAAAATCGGCGGCTACTATACCATTTCCAGCGAAATGATGGGACATTCAGGCATCTGGATTGTTTTGTGCGGCGGCACTGGCAATAATCAGAGCTTTAGCGGCGTCATATCCCAGGCTGATGCATATATTATAGACAAAAGCAGCGATAGCGGCAATCCGTCGTCCGGCGATGTCAGAACTATTCGAGCCAGCGGCAATGAAAGTCTAGGTCAGCGTTATGATTTGAGACAGAAGGATCGTGACTGCATTATTATGTTCAAAATTTGGTGATGCTGGATGATTTATTTGCTGAATTGTTCGGTGTGATGGATTCTGCTGCCATTCTTGCATATTGATGAAAAAATTTTTCTTTCAGCAATTTTTTCGTCATACCGGCGTAATGAATCATGACAGGATGTAGGATCGCATCCATGTGTTCTTCAGAAGAATAAAGATCAGTTCGTAAAATTTTTGAATACTTCAATGGAATGAAGTTGTATTTTTGCGGTAGAAAGAACTTTTTCCCTTCGCAGGTGTAGTTTAGTATGTCCTGATCGGGATATTTAAGATAGCTTCTGCGAGACATTTTTACCCATTCTGCATACAAATTTTCGCTACGTATTTTTTTCAGATTCATGAGCAAGAATCCTGAGTTCAGATATTCTCCGTGGGTTAATTTGTCGAAAAAATGTTTATTTTGATCCTGCTGTGGCCAAAGAAAATCAAGATTGATGATATCCTTCACGCCGGCGATGAGGGAAAAACCCATATCAATTTTGTTAATTTCTGCCATGTTTTCGCAG
>JAIRZO010000034.1 GCA_031267195.1 Holosporaceae bacterium
AGGACGTGCAATTTCACCCGGTAACTGACTGTCCAATTCATGTGGATTTCATGAGAGGTGGGAAGGGAAGCTACTTGATGGTGCGGGTACCTATAACTTTCTTAAATGAATCTGCTTCTCCTGGGTTAAAACAGGGAGGCGTGTTGAATGTGTTGGTGCACGAAATGGATGTGCTATGTGAGCCTGACAGCATTCCGGAATCTATCCAAATAGATCTGACTGGCTTTGAATTCCATCATGCGGTGCATGCTTATGACGTAAAGTTGACGGAGAAATTAAGCTTACCCAGGGGTGGACGGAATTTTACCATTGCCACTGTGGTTGCCCCGACAATTCTGAAAAAAGAGGACGAAACGACCATTGAAGCAGTGGAAGAAATAGCAGAACAGAAAAAACAATAACATTGCTGTCTGGTTTTTTCGGTAATGTTCAGTGGGAGCAGCGTCTCTAGGGGATAGAAGTTACATCATGAGATTTTTGTGATTCAATTGTGGGATTTTTTAGCGGCTTTGGTTACGAAAAATGCACAGATTTCATCCGTAATATTGCTGATGGGGCTTGGCAACCCGGGTGCCAAATATCTTAGTAACCGGCACAATGTTGGCTTCACTATTATCGATCGGATTGCAGATCTTTATGGAGCCTGCGCCTTTAAAAAAATACCTGATATTGTTGATTTTGCTCAGCTAAAATTGCCGAACGGCACAGTATTGTTACTGGTGAAACCGCAGACTTTCATGAATCTGTCCGGCAGAGCTGTCAGTTATTTAATGAGAACTTACAAAATTCCTCTGGATAACGTATATGTGGTGCACGATGATATCGATCTCAGCATTCGTCGCGTCAAAATAAAACAAGGCGGAGGAAGCGGCGGGCACAACGGCATAAAACACATCGATGAAACAGTTGGGTCTAGTTACTGGCGCATTCGAGTGGGGGTTGGCCGGCCTGCAGATGTTAGAATGTACGTGGCCGCACATGTGTTGATGAATTTCCCTCAGGATGAGCAAATAATCATGAATGAAGTTTACCTGAAAATAGCAAAAAACATAGAACATATCCTGGCAAACAAACGATCGCAGGAATTGGATTTGGATAAACTACAGACGATCTAGGAAGAATCCAGATGGAAAATCATAGTCCCACAATTGATTCTTCCCACGAACCAAGTCCGTTGTTGAATTTCGTTTGTGCTACATTGGCCGATATCAAAGAAGTTGCCGGTCGGATGGTGAATTTCGTCGCGGCGGGACAGCGCTGTTTTGCCTTATATGGGGATGTTGGGGCCGGCAAAACTACCTTCACAAAATATTTTATTCAACACCTAAATCCGGATACAGTTGATGTCACGAGCCCTACTTTTTCTCTGGTGCAAATATATAAAATGAGTAATGGGTTGCCGGATTTGTGGCATGCCGATTGCTATCGCCTAAAATCACAGAATGAAATCGAAGAACTGGGATTGGAAGATGCCTTCAGCTCCAGCATTGTCATCATCGAATGGCCAAATATCATTGAAAAATTTTTGCCCAGGAATACAGTAAAAATATATATAACCACCAGACCGGATAATACCAGAAATATAAAAATAGCTGCGCCGGCGATGGAGTTTCTATGACTTGACGAGCTTAATTGATATACATCCATGTTTCACGTGAAACATTGGGACAAACATCGCTATAAATTATTAATTTTTGCGGCGTAGCGCAATGTCCATCTATTCTTTACTGTATTTTTAGTTGTCCGCAAGCAGCCAGGATGTCACTGCCCCTGGATTTTCTTATAATAGTTCTGATGCCTCTGGATAACAGGATGCGGGAAAAATTATCTGCGCTATCTCGGCAACTGCTGACAAAATCGCAGCCAGGCCAGGAATTAAATACAATGAGATTAACTCGGCACCAGACCCGGGCGCGATTTAGTAATTTTGACAATTGCAGCGCCGCATGTTCATTATCATTGATGCCAGACAGGAGTAAATATTCGAAAGTGATGTGATCCGTATTGCTGCGTTCCAGATAGCGCTCCGCTGCTTTCAGAAGGCAATCTATATTATAGCTGCTGTTGATAGGCATAATACTCGATCTAGTGATATCATCTGCTGCATGGAGAGAGATGGCGAGCTTCACTCCAAAATCAGCCAGATTATCCAAATATTTGTTAGCAATACCACAGGTGGAGACAGTTATTTTGTGCCGGGAAAAATTATGGGCTTTAGTATCCAGCAATAGCTGTAGTGCATAAGATACTTGCTCATAATTTAAAAGAGGTTCTCCCATTCCCATGAACACAACGTTACTGATGGATCTATGGTTTTTGGATGGTATCATCTGATTTTTTTTAGAAACAAATGCCTCAATGTTTTTTTTCCAAAAAAAAATCTGTGCCATAATTTCAGACGCGGTTAGGTTCCTGGTGAAGGATTGGCTACCGGTATTGCAGAATTTACAACCCATAGCGCAGCCAATCTGCGTAGATATGCATACGGTATTTCTATTTTCATCTGGGATGAACACAGTTTCTATGCTATTGCAGTAAAATTTTCTTTCTGATTCAGTGACATTGTCATCGATGAAATTGTCATTATCAAATTCCAAAAGAGCCTTCCTAGTTCCATCCACAGATTCCTGTAGAGCAGTGCAGCTAGGCAAATCTACAGAAAATTTTTTCTGTAGAATTATACGCGTTTTTTTGGGGATATCTGTCATGGCATCGAAGGATAGAAGCGATTTTATCTGTATCCAGGGGAAAACACGCTTTGCATCCAGGCGAGATAGTCCATTTTCCAGGAAACACTCCTGCAGTTGAGATGCTGTCAATCCCAATAGTGAGTGGCGGATCAAATGGTCTTCCACGATGTTCCTTCTTCGCCATCTTCGATGGCGATATCATTTTTTAAAAGTTGAACTCTAATTTCATCGGCTCGCTCAAAATCATGGGCTAGTTTTGCGATTGTTCTTTCGTCGATCAGCCGATTAATTTCATTTTCGGATATTTTTTGGAAACCCATACGGAACCATTCGGTGGCGTTTTTGTCTAGCAATCCCAGTAATGCTGCTGATCTTTTTATGACTACGCATAGATTCTTAATGCGATCCTGGTTGTACCCTTGTTCATTTAGCTGAAAAATTTTATCGGCTAGGATATGCAAATTGTGGAGAGCCAGCGGAGTGTTAAGATTGTTGCAGATAGCATCGATAATGCTGTTTCCGGCGGCGGTGGTAATAGCATCTGAAGTGCATTGTGTTGCGGCTGATTGATTATGACAATTGCATGTACCTATCCGTAGAGCACCATATAGGCGATTCAAGCCATGTTTTGCCTGATGCAATGCCTGATCAGTCCAATTGAGAATTTTTTGGTAGTGGGAATTAAGCAGCACATAGCGAATTATCTCTCCATCATATTTCTGTAAGATTTCATCCAACGCAATGATATTGCTGAGAGATTTTGACATTTTCTGACCATTTACCACCAGCATGCTGTTGTGAAGCCAATACTGCGCCATGGTGCAGCCAAAGGCACCAAAATTTTGTGCCAACTCATTTTCATGGTGCGGGAACATTAAATCCTGACCGCCCGCATGAATATCAAACTGCTCTCCGAGATATTTATGGCTCATGGCGGAACATTCTATGTGCCATCCTGGTCGCCCCCTACCAAAATCGCTCTCCCAGGATGGAGTTCCTTCAGCTGCAGGTTTCCAGAGTACAAAATCCAGTGGATCTTCTTTGTAGGGAGCAATCTCCACCCGACTACCAGCGATCATATCTTCCACGTTTATTTTTGATAGCATTCCATATTGGGACATTTTTTTTACCCGGAACAATACATGCCCCTGCGCCTCATATGCAAAACCATTTTCGATTAATTTTTTGATGATACTGAGCATTTCAGCTATGTGCAGCGTTGCCTTCGGCTCGACGGTAACCGGCAATAAATTCAGCTTTTTTAGATTTGCGTGAAACTCACCTATAACTTCACCGGTAAGTGCCTGTATGGATATGTTCCTTTCTTGAGCAGTCGCATTTATTTTATCATCCACATCGGTAATATTTCTTACATATGTGACATTTTCTCCATATATTTCCCGTAGAATTCTGAACAAAACATCGAATATAACTAATGGACGAGCGTTCCCTATGTGTGGACTGGCATAAACGGTGGGACCACATACGTACATGCGAACATTTTTATTATCCAGAGGGACAAATGTTTCAAGAGAATTCGAAAATGAATTATATAACAACAACTTGCGCATGCTCACTCCTAATTAATAATCATCAGCACTAGGACAACCCATAGCTCTCATCGAGAGCTGTTTACTCTAATATTGTTTCTGATTCTGTTTTTAACACGTTCATATCCCATGAGCTGCACAATATATCTAAGTTCCGGCCCCTTTTCCTTCCCCGTTAATATCATGCGAATCGGATGTAGTAATTCCTTATCTCTGCGTCCAGATATGCGCTTCATGTCATATATCCATTGATCAAAATCTATCCTATCGATATTTATTTGTATTAACGTCTCCAGCATTTGCTCAAGAAATTGTTTATCTTCCTCAAATGTTTCGATTCTTTCATAAAAGGCTTGATACCAAATAACAGCATCTTTAATATAGGTGATGTTTCCTTTTATTACATCCCAAAATACGGCAGAAGCATCACCTATCCGCAGTCGCATTAATTCGCTCCTAACATCGTCGAATGATTTTTCTGCGATGGCTTTTCGATTAAGAAGGCGCAGATTGTCTATATCAAATTTAGGAGATGCGAGACTAATTTTATCGAACGAAAATCTCTTCGCTAGAGCTTCAATGGTGTTGTTATAGGTAACATTTTCGGATGTGCCCATGGTTGCTAGCACATTGAAGATGACCTTTGGTAATATCCCCTCTTCCCGCATGTTTACGATGCTGAGTGGCGATTCGGTGCGTTTGGAAATGTCCTGTTTATCATCAGTGGAAAACAGTAGTGGTATATGAGCAAAAAATGGAGCTACTTTACCTAAAGCTCGAAATAGATCCACCTGCACAGCAGTATTTGTGATATGATCATCTCCGCGCACAATGTGCGTAACATCATGATTAATATCATCCACTACCGATGCCAGTGTGTAGACAAAGCTTCCATCCGATTTCACTAGGATTGGGTCACTCAGAGTGTTAAGTCGAATCTCAATTTTCCCGTGGATCATATCATTCCATTCAATACGATCACTGTCACTTAACTTAAAGCGCCAGTAGGGTTTTATTCCGCTTTCAATGAGACGTTTATGGTCTGCTGGAGTCAGCGCAAGCGCAGATCTGTCATAAACAGGGACCTCTCCCTGAGACATGCAGGCTTTCCGTTTCATTTGCAGTTCTTCTTTTGTTTCGTAGCAAGCATATAACCTATCTATGCTTTTGAGGTATTCAACGGCTTTTATGTATGCATCAAAGTTATTGGATTGTCTCATAAATTCATCCCAGTTGATGCTTAACCATTCCAAATCTTCCAGGATTAAATCCTGAGATTCCTGCGTAGATCTTTCCGAATCAGTATCATCAATGCGTAATAGAAAACGACCATTATTTTTTTTTGCAAAAAGATAATTAATGATGGCAACCCTGGCATTTCCAATGTGTAAACATCCGGTCGGAGATGGAGCAAATCTCGTTCTTATTAGCATATTAAAAACTCCTTTTTCTATTTTCCTACCTTTTCGTTGTCCTTTTCAAGGGGAGGGCTTAGCAATCTTTGCCACCAACCTTTTTTTTTCTTTTTGTTTACTGGTATATTGAGTGTACTACTTTGTGAAAAATTTTCATCCAATAAATTTTTAGCTATCCTATATGTTTCTGATAAATGAGGAATTTTTCGCTTGTTGTTGGGGAAATTTTCAAAGACATCCGCATCTTGGAAAAGATTTGCTGAGCCCTCTGACAACTGTTCAGAAGCGCCGCCTACAGGTCCGCCGTTGTCACTGCTTTTCCTGTGCACGCTTACCGCTAAATCTTTTTGAGAATATACAACGTCGGAGTCAATTTTTTTTGGTTCACCAGAGCCTGTTTTTCTCCAGCGATTTTTATGGCGACTTTTGATGTCTAGAGAAAATACTGCTGAAATGGAGGCATCCTCATCTTCTGAGGCATTCCTAGGTTCCAAATCAAAAACTACACCACCGCCGCTATTCCTTGTTTTTCTTCTGTTAATGGGGGCTGTATTCTCAGCGATTGGCGGAGGCGCGCCTTCCTTGATATCAGAAGGCGGGATATCACTCGATACAGTTGTGCTAAGCATTACACTAACTTCATTCTGAAGAGATTCTTCGACAACCGGGGCTGTAATTTCCTTTTTGCGGCGATTTCTTCGTTTTTTGAATTTGGATTTGAAATGGATTTCTGGAGATTCGCCAGGCAGCAGCTTTATCGTATCATCCTGCTGCACATCTTCGATGTTAACTTCAGTCGTCGGTTTTGCTGTCTTGGATGGACCTGTATTCTTGACGCTATTGGTGATAGCAATCGCATCTGCTCTATCTTCGGATTCGGCAGCACGTTTTGCTATCTGTTCGATTTTAAAATCATCGATGGGAGCTGAGTTATCAACATTAAATTTGATGATTGCTCCGCTCCGCTTTTCAATATGCAGAATAAATTCTCTTTTGTAATTAAGTATATGCATGGCAACAGATGATGAAAGAGTCACAAGAATCTCTTCGGGATCGAAGGTAGCGCATTTGTCCTCTATTTTTCTCAAAATTTGTAAAGCAACCGACTCGCTGGACCAGATGGATCCAGAACCAGCACAATGGGGGCATGAAATCATATTTGCATCGACGATGCTGGAGCGCAATCTCTGACGAGAAAACTCTAGCAATCCAAAAGAGCTGATGGATCCTAGCTGAATTTTCGCTTTGTCTTCTCGCATAGCTTCTCGTAGACATTTTTCCACCTGAACATTGTTACGTTTCTCATCCATATCGATGAAATCAACCACAATTAATCCAGCTAAATCCCGCAATTTACACTGTCTAGCAATTTCTGATGCAGCCTCTAGGTTTGTTTTAAGAGCTGTCCCGGCGATATTTCGTTCCCGAGTAGATCGACCGGAGTTTACATCAATGGAAATTAGGGCTTCCGTAGGACTTATTATTAAATATCCACCAGATGGAAGATCAACTCTCGATGAATATATTTGATGCACCTGATCACTGATTTTGAATTTGCTGAACAGAGGAATTTTTTCATCCTCATACAGTTTGATTTTTTTTATATGACCCGGCATAAGTTTTTTTATAAAATTTTTAGCAGTCTTAAATCCTTCGTTTCCTTCAACAAAAATCGAATCGATATCCTGAGAATAAAAATCACGGATCGTTCTCTTGATGATGCTAGCTTCTTCATAAATAAGGCTCGGAGCCGTTGATTTTAAAGTATTTCCTCTAATCTCATCCCATAATTTTTTTAAATAATCAAAATCTTTTTTGATTTCAGCCTTGGAATGGCCAACACCGGCGGTGCGAACAACGACACTGCCATTTTCCACATGCAAATCGGAAACAATTTTTTTGAGCTTTGTTCGATCCTCCCCATTCATTATTTTTCTAGAAACACCGCTACCTTTCGCCATATTGGGCATCAGGACGCAATATTTTCCTGCTAGTGATATATACGTGCTGATGGCCGCGCCTTTGTTCCCGCGTTCTTCTTTTGTTATCTGCACCAACATGATCTGACGTTTTTTAATGACTTCCTGAATCTTGTATCTCTTATAAAATTGATACCTGATGCGGGCTATTTCCCTTGCATCATCGATGCTATCCGATTCGTCTCCAGAAGATTCGTTGCTAACTTGTGCTACGATGGCGTTGTGCACTCGATTCTCAAGCTCTTCTTGGTCTCCTATCGGAATTTGAAAATAACTGTGATGAATTTCACCAAAACTTAAAAACCCATGCCGCTCTGCACCATAGTCGACGAAAGCGGCCTGAAGTGAAGGTTCTACGCGAACAACTTTTGCTAAGTATATATTCCCCTTTGTTTGGGTTCGAGGTGCGGTTTCTATGTCAAATCTTTCTAATTTATCTCCATTAACAATAGCAACCCTTATTTCCTCTAAATGAGCTGAATCTATCAGCATATTTTTTGACATAACATACTCCGTACAAACTTTTCCAACAAACATCAGAGAGTGTGGTAAAAATGTAAGGCTTTTTATTAAAATTTTTGCTTATTGCCATAGCAAACAGCTGAAACAATTTCCAACAGGCATACTGTTCAAGCCAGCAGAAGAAACAGAACAATGACAAAAAACCATACGCCACGCTAATCATAACTCTCTCTATTTCTAATACCACAACAGGATATCTCCGAGTGTATTTTGTGAAGAACTTCCCAAAACGCCATACAGTGCGCCAAGCTCAGCAAAAACAATCGAAAGTAACAATCATAATTTCAAGATACACCACAATCGAACTATACGCGAAGACGTAATAAATTCCGATCGCAGATACTTTAAACCACGATAATTGTATACATTATGATATAATATGTAAACATTCTTCTGGTGGGATTTTCAGTGAACTTAAAAACCCGATTTAAAATATTGCAATACGAGTAATTCTGATAGAGTATGTTACGTATCTTATTTATTCCATTTATCATATTTGTTGTTGGCGATTCGGTCGCTGAGTTTTTAGGCGGCAGCAGCAATCAAATTCAGCCGCTGAAGAGGATATATCTGCACCAATCAAAAGATCAGTACAATCTGGGAGTAGATTTCAATGAAAACGTTAAATTTTTTCCCCGCATACACAGTAGCGCTTCCGATATAAGTCTTATTCTATCATTTAATAGAAATATAGTCGCTCCACCTCCGAAATTAATAAATCACCCAGTGGTCAAAA
>JAIRZO010000077.1 GCA_031267195.1 Holosporaceae bacterium
CAAAAATACAAGCAAACCATGCCTCGACAATCTATTAGACGATTGAGAAAAATGGCCAGCCGAAGTCACTATACTCTAACTCAAATCCTCTCTCAAAAATTTTCATGAGGTGGCTCTGGATGTTGTAGAACATGCTCTTGTTTGATATACTACTCTTTGTTATTTTTGCCTGTGGATATGAATAACTTGGTATGTGATGTGTTCCGTGCGCTCTACCAAGTGTTTTGGCGTTTTTGATTGTTTTAAAAAGGGAATATCATGGCCCGTATAACGATAGAAGATTGTGAACGGAACGTAAAAAACAGGTTCGATCTGGTTATCCTCGCGTCGCGGCGTACACGCCAACTACTGGCTGGAGATAAACTTACAGTTCCGAATGAAAAAAACGAAAAAAAACCAGTCGTAGCTCTGCGGGAAATCGCAGCCGGGAACTTGGATTTGGAGAATTTGAGAACCAGTACCGTCAATATGTTCAGGTCGCTTTCTCCGATGGAAGATCTGGCTGAAGACCTGGATGATTCAATTGAAGAGGACACCTACAGTCCTTCGGTTGCTCTTGTAGAAGGGACAATGGTGGATTTCCCGAGTAATATGTCCATTATTTCCACCAATATGTCCGCCGATGACACTGATGGCAGCACTAGCGATGGTGATGGTTACGCCTCGTCTGGAAATGATATTGCGGACGCGTGATTTTTCCCTGCAGAAATTTTTTCAGTTTTCTTTATAGTTCAGTTTCTCTTCGATGAATTTTCTTGCTAATAGCAGTTTTGGCTATTTATTTTTTATCTGTGGAGTTTGTCTGTACGCCGTATCTGATGCAATCATGAAATATTTCATGCCGGTGTATGATGTAAATCAAGTAATTTTTATGAGAACACTGGCGCGCTTTGTACCCCTGCTGGGGGTGATGTTTTCAAAAAGAAAAAATCCATTTAAAACGGAAAAAATGTCCGAAAATCTCTTCAGGGCAGTATTGGCAAGTTTAGGAACCTACGCATTTATGTGTGCCTATGGTCACGCAAACATGACGGATGTGGTGGTTGTGTCCTACACCAGTGCCGTATTTGTGATACCATTCAGCATTATGATTTTGAAGGAAAAATTTAATGTGCAGAATGCTATGGCGATTCTGTGTAGTTTTTTTGGAGTATTGCTGGCCTTCAGACCAGGAAATGGAGTATTTCAATATGGCATCATATTTGCAATTATTGGTGCAATGATTTCTGCTATAAATCTGGTCCTCATAAGGAAGCTGTCCTACACGGAAGACGAAATTACCATCATGTTTTATCATCAGTCGGTGCTGTTGGTGATGTCGTTTGTCATCGGTGCATCAACATTTCATATGGCAAACCACGCGGATATGATTATCCTGCTTTTGGGAGGAATCGTTGGCGCTATAGCCCAATACTGCATCATTCACGCTCTTAAATTGTCAACTAGTTCCGGACTAGCAGCCGCTTCCTATGCTATGCTTGTGCCCGTAACAATTATTGATTATTATCTGTATAATAAAACCCCTGATTGCTACATTGTAGGAGGGTTACTGCTAATTTTGATGGGAAATTTGAAGGCATTTTCCATTCAATCTCAATTGAAATAAATTCTTGAACTCGATCATTGTATTAGGTTTTATTAACCATTAGGATGAATGCCGGGTACTTCGTTGGTGCCGATGGTGGTGAGCAGCAGTGTATGATTTCTGTTTGATAAAATGAGGTTATAGTGCAAAGTAATTTTGCTTATTTAGTGATAAATGCTTAAGAACTTGTTTGCATGAATTATTATAATTGTTTATTATGCTTATAGTTTTGCGATGGGAATCCATGAAAGATTATTTCTCAGCAGGGAATTAGGGGAACCACCGTATACATCAAGTTAGAGAGATGGTTAATGCAGTATTTTACGTTATCAAGAGTGGGTGTCAATGGAGAATGCTTCCCGAGAATTTTCCGCTATTTCAAGCGGTTTTTGCATTTTACAGTAGATTTCGTAACAAAGAAACTTCAAAAAGTTGTTGCGATTTCGAAAAAAATATCGCAGAAGTGGGTAATCCTTGTAAAAGGATGGATTGTTGAAAGGACTTTTGCTTGGCTTAATCACTTCCGACGAACATCAAAAGATTATGAAATATCAGTAAAATTTGCTGAAAATATCGTCACCATCGCTCATACAATGATTCTCATTCAGCGAATATAAAATCCATGCAAACAAGTTATAATAAAAAAACATGGATGCTATATCTTGTGTGTGGCTTCAGGGCAGTTGTTTTCCTGTGGGCTTTTGTTGCAACTGTATTCCCGGCTGTGTTATGGTCGATGACGATTGGTTCGTCAACAAAATCCAGCGGAAAAGCTACTTCTCTACCGGAGACGCCGGAACTTGTTCGTGATGATTTGTTTAGGTGCCATGTGATGGAGGTGTCGCATGATGCTGTTCATCATAGTCTTTTAGATGAAGTTAACTTTTGCAATAGTACTCATCGTACGAAAATTCCTAGTCTTGCATTGTGTTCTGTGAAAAAAATCAATGCGTCTAGTAGACTGGATCGAGAATCTTTCATGAAATGCATTGCAGCGGTTGTTAAATTCGTAAATATATGCATTCGAGAACATCGTTCTCTCGTGTTGATCGTTCAAAGCAAACGCGCCACCAATAAGTCACTATCCGAGCAAGAAGAAGATAGGTTTAGAAAAATTTGTCGCTTCTATGGATCTTCCAATATTTCAGAGCTGCTAGAGCGAATTGTGCCGGTTCCAGTATCTCTTGCTATCGCTCAGGCAGCACTGGAAAGTGGATTTGGAAGTAATCCGGTGATGCACCGCAACAATGCATTCTTCGGAATGATGAAAAACAAAACGCATTTGTGTTCGTTTTCTACTGTATACGAGTCTGTTATTGCTTACAGCAAGAGCTTAAATGTTAATATATACTATAAAAAATTTCGCCAAGAGCGAGCACGTATGGCAAAAGCAGGAAAGAAAATAGATGGAGTTGCCCTGGTAACTTACCTTGGAAGTTACAGCGAAAATAAAAGATATTCGCAATTGGTGCGGAGACTAATTAGTGATAATAATCTGGCATCTATGGATGAAATGATTTAGAGTTCCGTAATTTATGAAGGATACGGCAGTTGGCAGCTGCGATTTTTCTGCAGTCATCATTAGAGTTTCTGCGAAAGGAAAAATAACGCATCGCAAATGCGTTAGCTACCAGGTTCCAAAAATGGCAGAAAATGATTTTCTGCAGAAACTCTAGGTTCTGAAAAAATGTCGGAAAAAGAAACATCGGAAGATGTGTGCTATGAAGAATCGAAAAATGGTGTGTATCTGAAAGTAAAGGTTGTGCCAAAATCTTCGAGAAATGAAGTTGTTGGCATTGTGGGCGGTCGCATAAAAATAACTGTCAGAGCCGTACCGCAGGAGGGTAAGGCAAACGCCATGCTGGAACAGATTGTTGCGGATTTTTTCGACGTAAAAAAATCAGATTGCACCGTAACTGCCGGCAAAAAAGCCTCAAGGAAAACGATATTTGTGATGGCGGGTGTAGTCACCATTGTGAATAAGTTGAATGCGACATTCTATGGCAAAAAACATTAGACCTTTGTAAGGTCTCATATTGTAGAGGAATGGATTTATTTTGAAGGATATCGGATTATTTTTCCAGCGAACCGGAGGTATTCCGAGGAATTTTTAGGAGTCACCGGAGCGCAGGATTGCAGTGTACCTGTTGTATATGAGGATCCGAGCACCGGAGCGACGACAAAATCACCAGAAGAGCGAAAATTTCGGAAGAGGTCTTTTAAAAATTTTTATGAGGTGGCCCTGCTATGGGTATCCCTGCTGTTTACAGTAATAAATGGAAAGTCTATGATAGATCCATGGGTAATTATTTACAATCGCGGCTTTAATAATTATGAACAAAGCAAATCATACAATATATATGGATTATCAAGCAACAACTCCAT
>JAIRZO010000072.1 GCA_031267195.1 Holosporaceae bacterium
ATTATCTTGCTAGATTGCATCGAAAAACGAAATGTTACTCAAAATCCAAGGAAATGCTTGAATTGTCAATAATTCTGTTGCTTAATAAATATACATTGCTATCTATATAGCGCAATCCCCCTTACATCTGGTAATGGATTGGATATTTCGATTCAGAATTTGGTACAAGCATCCAGCTTTCCTAACCCGACTGTTTGAATATTTTCTTTTAGAAAAAATGAATCGTTCCCCGGAATAACCACAAATAACTTCTCTAATTTAAGATCCTCCATCGCCGATATCATTGATGGAGTAATCTTGGGAACAGAAGCGTATTTGATTTCAAAACCAATTTTTCGATTATCTTTTACGATTAACAAATCAAGTTCTGCACCGGCGTTTGTTCTCCAAAAATAGGCATCGTTTTTATCGCCGGCGAATCGTTTTATGATCTGATGAACGGCAAATCCCTCCCAGGATAATCCGCATTTTGGATGAAGTTCAACGCCGTCTCCAATTCCCAATAAATAGTGGAGAATTCCGCTGTCTTTTATGTAAATTTTAGGAGCTTTGATCTGACGTTTGGAGATGTTCTCGAACCATGGTCTTAGGACGGTTATAACAAATGCGCTTTCTAGTATATCAATGTATTTTTTTACGGTAACGTTTGAGATGCCGACGCTTTTGGATATATCCGAGTAATTTACGCTACTGCCGTGACTTTGAGCCAATAGTGCCAGTAATTTTCTGATGTTTTGAGACTCAAAATTGAACCCCAGCACTCTCAAATCCCTCTCAATGAAGGAGGAAACGTAATTTTTTATCCACAAAAAAGAAATCTTGGCGGTGGGGGCAAGGTATGCTCTGGGATATCCGCCTTGAATCCACAGTTTTTTATGATCTTCAACTTCAAAAATATCAAATGGCGTTAATTCGATATAAGATATTCTACCGGCCAGAGATTCGTTTGATTTTTCCAGAAGATCTCGAGATGAACTGCCAAGTATCAATAATTTGATGTCAGAACGCCGGTCAGCAATTACTCGCAGAAAAGGAAATAATTTCGGCATGCGTTGGATTTCATCGATAATCACAAGTCCAGTAAGGGAATTGAATAGCAATTTAGGATCCACTAATTTTTGAAAATCTGCTGGATCTTCCAAATCAAAGTGAGTATATTTTTCAAATTTTTTTGCGTATTCCAGAGCCAGAGTCGTTTTTCCGATCTGCCTGGGACCAATAACGCCACAAACGGAAAAATACGAAAATATATCGTCTATTTCTTTCAAAACACCGTATCTTGATATCATCTATTACCTTGCAAATTTAAATTTCAACTTTAAAATTACAATATGATATCAAGAAAGTAAAGTATTAATGACGGTTGTTCAAAAGACGATTTTTAGGGGGCAGAGGTTCGTTTATTGAAGACCGCTTAGGCATAAAGTCCCATATTGTAGGGGGATGGACTTATTTTAAATGTCCTAGGATTATTTTTCCAGGAACTAATGATGAACTCATGTCGATTTCTTTGGTGGTGTCGTTTGTCTTCGTTTTGTTTTTCCACTGTTCGTCCTGGCTACTGGTTCTGTAGATGCGATGATTTGTCGATATCTTTTGTTTTTTTGTGCAGATCGTGATGGTGAAATATTCACACCATCATCATTTTCCGTCTGTTTAAGCTTTTCATATATGGATTTGATTTGTTTGCTGGGGATTGTCTTTGGCAAATTTGGCATGAGATTTTTGATGGTATTGGACATCAGGGTTGATATACGAGAGTTACCGGTGGTTTCATACTGGTTATTTTTTACACCAATGATGGACATCATAAAACATATGCCAAACGGAATGGTCAATCCGCGAATCAGCCCCACCAGGGCTCCTGCTGATCTATCCAAATCTGACAGAAAAGTTTTTTGTATGCAGCTGGAGATATATGAAATACAAATTGACAGACCAATCAACCCGATTAAATAGGATGAAGATGCCGCTATGGCATCTGCTGTATATTCATCTTTGATATAATTTAGCAGGAAAATCTTTAAATGAGGAGTCAGGAATGCTCCCAAAAACCCAGCCGAAAATAGTGCACAGGTGCTTAGAAAAACCCGCGTAAATCCCTTTTTGAAGCCAAGAACTGTAGAAATGAGCATAATTGCTATGTAGATATAGTCAAGCATATTGAAAAATGAAGCATTGTTCACTGTATTGTTTAGAGCATTGTTCATTGAGTTCTTTTTGTTCCATCCAAGCCCAAAACCATCGGAACTTCCGCTAAAGTTCTTACTGTAATTAACTGCACATGCGGTAATTGAGGCAGCTGAGATGAAAACGGTAGTAGAATTTTCCTAAATCCCAATTTCTCCGCCTCTTTTATCCTTTCCGCACAGCGGGAAACAGAGCGAATCTCTCCGGTCAATCCTATTTCTCCGAATGTGCAGATTTCTCGATCCACAATGCAGCCACTTTTTGCTGACAACAGGCTAACGGCGACGGCAAGATCTCCGGCCGGTTCTGAAATTTTCAGTCCTCCGGCAATTCCGAGGTACACATCTTTATCCGAAAAGGATATTCTACATTTCGATTCTATAACCGCCAATATGGTGAACAGTCGATTGATATCCCAGCCGACTACGGTTCTGCGCGGTGATGTGAAATAGCTCCTCGACACCAGGGCTTGCACTTCAATCAGCAGTGGACGAGTTCCTTCAATCCCAGGGAAAACCATTGTTCCAGCCACATCATAGTCTCTCTGGGTAAGAAACAGAACAGAAGGATTGCTTACGCCCACCAGTCCCTGTTGCTGCATTTCAAAAATGCCCAGCTCGTCGCAGGGACCGTACCTATTTTTTACGGATCGCAAAATGCGGTAGGACTTTCCTCTTTCTCCCTCAAAATACAGAACCGTATCCACCATATGCTCCAGTGTCTTGGGACCGGCAATCGCTCCATCCTTGGTAATATGTCCGACCAGAAAAACTGTCGCCCCTGTTGTTTTAGCAAAATTTATCAGTTCATAGGTGCTGGCACGCACCTGGGTAACTGTGCCAGGAATTGATTCCACCGACGATGTTTGCAGCGTTTGTACCGAATCTACCACAAGAAAATCAACACTGTGGGTTCCTAAAGATTTTAAAATGATATCTATGTTGGTTTCACAAGCCAATCGAATATTTGAATTGTTAGCTCCCAATCGAGCTGCCCGCAGAAATATTTGCTCCGAAGATTCTTCTCCAGAAACATATATGCACTCGTAATCCTGCGATAGAGCAGATAAAACCTGCAGCAGCAGCGTAGATTTACCAATGCCGGGTTCTCCTCCGATAAGCACCACAGATCCAGGAACCATGCCTCCCCCCAAGACCCGGTCAAATTCATCGATGCCACTGAATTTTCGCTCTACTCGAGCAGGTCCATAGGAAATTGTTTTGAATTCTACGGACGTTGCTCCAGTGGCAGTTACACCGCCGACTTTTATGTCTTCGATAATGGAATTCCATTGGCCACAGTCTTCGCAGCGCCCAAGCCATTTGGGATACCTGGCCCCACATTCATTACAATAGTATGACTTTTCGTCCTTCCTGGACATGCGGTGATATCCTTTTCCATAAACTATTACAGTACTAGCGGAATCGTATAAGAAAAACAACGTCTACAAGACTATTTCGCCGATAAAAACGTCCAATCACAGAAACAGAAATGGTGCGCCCGGTAGGATTTGAACCCACAGCCTTCAGATCCGTAGTCTGACGCTCTATCCAATTGAGCTACGGGCGCAGATACACCAAATATCCATTGCATGTATCATAATTTAAAAAACACGCTTCCCACAGTTTAAAAACGCGCATCCTAAAATTATATTGCAGCAATACATACATAGAAAAATGGTGGGTGATGACGGGTTCGAACCGCCGACCCTCTCGGTGTAAACGAGATGCTCTACCGCTGAGCTAATCACCCCTTGCCTATGCGTCGTGGGAAGGATACATTAAAATCATTGGTTATACAACTCATTTCGGCTATCCCCCCAGGGCCACCTCATGAAAAAGGTTTAAAAAAATAGAAGGATAAGAGAAAATCTCCATATGAGTTTAGAGTAATGGAGATTTGGATGAGCAAAGTAGATTTAGAGAATTTTTTAGAGAATTTCAGTGAGTTAAGCGATCCGCGTTCGAGTCGTAATCGGTTACACTGCATGGACGAGATACTTCTGACGACATTATGTGCGTGCATATGCGGGGCTGACGATTGGCAGGACATATACTCATTCAAGATTCAAAATGAGACTCCGGACTTGGAAGGCTGTAATTGCCGTGAATTTTCTCCTTC
>JAIRZO010000047.1 GCA_031267195.1 Holosporaceae bacterium
ATCGGTCACGGATGATTCGTCTTGACTATAGTATTGTTGAGAATATGTGGTAAGGTGTTTTGCCAGTTGAATATGCCGTGCTTTTTTTTCTTCGTACGTTCCTTCGGAATTGTGGCTAGACTTCTGCGAAGAGATTATGGTATTCATGTTTCTTTTCCCTTTTTAGCATTGCCTAACATCTTTTTTGACACATATATGCTCCATAAATCCCGTCGTCTTGCCATTGTAATCTGCTTGGACTGATTCAGTCGGAATTGTGCTATTTTTCCATGATCTCCGGATAAGAGAATCTTTGGAACATCCAGTCCACGATATTGCTCCGGTTTTGTGTACTGATCATATTCTAGCAGACCATCCTGAAACGAATCCTCCAGCAGAGATATTTCGTCTCCAACAATATTTGGCAATAGTCTGACACAGGCCTCGATGATGACCATGGCGGCTACTTCTCCGCCTAGCAAAACAAAATCTCCCACTGATATTTCCTCCATTTCGTAGAGATCAAGTATGCGCTGATCTATGCCTTCATATCTGCCGCAGAGCATTGACACTCCGTTCATCCGGCTTAGATCCAGAAGATCCTGATGATTCAATTGCCTCCCTCGGGGCGAAAAATAGAAACGCCGCATGCCTTTTGCTGTCTCGTCCAGTGTGGCGAAGGCATCTGCGAAAACCTGCGGAGCAAGCACCAAGCCTGCTCCTCCTCCGTAGGGAGGAAAATCTATACGATCAGATTTAGCTGGAAATTTTTTTAAATCCACCAGATTTAGGAACCAACTGCCCTGTCTTAGTGCCTTTCCACAGAGAGAAACTCCCAAATTTCCGGGAAACGCCTCCGGAAAAATTGTAAATATATTGGCCTGCCATGCTCGTGCCATTGCCGCTCTCCAATCTCATTATCACCTTTGCCGTGTGTTTTTTTTGGTACCATCGATTCTGTACCAGTTAAATGCATTCAATGTCATAATAATGCTGTTATTTATGGATTCATTGGGAGAGGCGCAATTATCTTGGCTTACCGTTTTCAACGGTGGAAAATTTTCCCGAGTAAATGGCACAAAAAACGCTTCTCCATCGCTGTCGGATATTTCCAAAAGATCTCCAGCTCCAAAATTATAAACATTGGTGATTTTATGATTGTTGATACCTGCAATTGACGGTGCAACGGCAGTATTCTGCTCATCCACAAGCACAATTCCGCATCCAATTAAATCACAAAAATAAAACTCTCCATCATCAGGATCGGGTAAAACAGATCTTTTAATATAGAAACTTGCGTTCTTCAGAGCCATAGCGGCGGTGCGATCATTGATGCCCCCCAGGGCCAGGACAACAGCACGTCTTGCAATAAATTTTACTATTTTGAAGCAAAACTCTCGACCAAAAACGTCATACACATGACTGTAGCAACTTATTCTATCCGAAATCAAGGTCGCACGAACCAATCCCCTGACACCGTAAGCTCCGGTTGCTTGCAGAACCTCTATCATGCGGCTATCCGCTCCAAAATCAAAACGCAACATCACAGATAAGCAACAAGCAGGAAACAACCATTATGTTTATTGGTTGACAGGAGCAGCCATGCCAGCTTCAGCTGAAGCAGCAGCACCAGCTTCCTGCAGAGCAATCAATCTTTCCTGAGCTTTCTTTTTGGGAGCAGATTTTTTTGGAGAATCAGCAATGATAAGTTTTTCACAAATACCAAGGTTGTGCAGCAGCTTTACTGCTCTTTTGGTGGCAAGAGCGCCGACCGAAAGCCAATACCTAACCCTATCGGCACTTGCCACAATGCGTGCAGGATTATCCGCCGGTAAAAACGGATCATAGGTACCAACTTTCTCCAGAAAGGAACCATCTCTTGGATTCCGGGAATCCGTCACCACAATTCGATAGAACGGATGTTTTTTTGCTCCTCCGCGAGCCAAACGAATCTTCAAAGCCACGTTCAAAATCTCCAATAGCTAAAAACTTATTGCCACAGCACTAGACAATGTAAGCATAATTTCTGGTGAATTGTCAAATCAAAACACCAGGAAATAGTGCATTATCTTTTAAATCTTTCTCCAGTATATCACAAATACCTGCAGTGAGCCACATTTGATTTTTTTCATTTTCCATGGAATTCATAAATTATATTCGTAGATGGAATAGGCAATGGTATCGTTAATCCCATCACCGAGTATTCCCGGAAAATCATTTTCATCTTTCTTTATGTGGCGGGATTCAGCTTGTAAAGAAGCTATACTGCGTATCACTGAACTGGTCAATCCACAGGCAATTGTTCTAATTTTACTAAAATTACTCATCAATAAAGACTTATTAATGAACAAATCAGCATCGTAGGACCTATGTACCTGGGTAATGAAAGCTTGGCTAACTAACTGTTTTGTCAACATATAGTTGAATAGCACTGCTCCACCGATTATCCAAATATCACGGTTGCGATATTTTTCCAGTCCCTGCTCTGGCGTTTGAAATATTTCGATATGTGGATTATCCAATTGTTGAGATGAAGTACTCGGATGTATGGAGCCGGAAACGACGCAGTTAATCCTATTGGGTAATGGTGATTTTTCAATGGAAAAGTACGTCTTCCATCCCATTATAATCACATTATGCTGCGTTTTTTGCCGAAAAAATTTCAGATCTTCCCTGAATTGCCAGGGAATTTTCCCGCTTTTTGCTATGCCAACATCCGCATCAACAATAGCGATAAGCTTCACCATTTATTAGCTTTCAGTTGCATATATCCTTGACGACATGTGTTTTTTTTGCATTCCCATAATCACGCATCCCAGGATAAAAATGCTAACACTAATATATTGATTCAAATTAATAGCTGTTTTGTGTAACAGCAGCCAGCTGAAATCCGAATCCGGTTCCCGAAAAAATTCTGCCGAGAATCTTAGAGTACCATATGCGCTGCAGAAAATTCCTGAAAGCTTACCGGGAAATTTATAACATCCTCGATAAAAGGAAACGATCATTAGCACAAAAAGAACAACGCCCTCCAGCAGCGCTTCGTAAATTTGACTGGGATGTCTAGATATTCCATCTGGAAACACAACACACCAGGCAATGTTTGACGTTTTTCCCAACAATTCTCCGTTGATAAAGTTTGCCAGACGACCAAAAAACAATCCAATTGGTGTTCCAATGGATAACAAATCCGTAAATTCTAACAAATTTATATGATATTTTCTGCAAAACAGATGAATAACCAGCAGAACACCGATGAATCCTCCAAAAAATGACATTCCGCCGCACCATATCTGCAAAATTTCCATTGGATGATCGCAGTAGTAGGGAAAGCTATAGAAAAGGACATGCCCCAAGCGTCCTCCAACTATGATACCCACAACGGCGTAGTTAACAAAGGCATCTAATTTTTCCGGTGCAATGGAGCTGCCAGTTTTTTTTAAATACATTTTTCCCAAATGGAGGACTGCCAATAGGCCTATGATATAGGCCAGAGCATACCAGTGAATCGGCAACCCAAAAACGTGGAACGCCACCCTAGAAAAATCACAGTACATGCTCCATTCTCACAAAAATTTTCCATTTTCCCGAAATCCACTAGCCAGCGTTTGCCTGCTTCTGATCTTTCACAAAAAATGCAAGAATAATTCCAATTCCCAAAGCTATCAACACAGACAAAAATCCGAAACGGAAGTCGGCAACGCTATAAATTTCTACACCATTCTTCACGGTTCCATTCCAGGACATTTTTATAAGAGAGCCTGTTACTGGCATTAGAATAATTCCGCTTATCATGCTGGCCATGTTAATTATGGATACCACAATGCCGGACATGTAGCTGGGATACATCGTAGTTCCCAGTTGATAAGCCAGCATTGCTCCAACGGAAAAACCCACTAGTAGTAGTAGCATAAATACGACTTTTAGTGATAAACCATCGCAAAATTCCACAATGGAAAAGG
>JAIRZO010000080.1 GCA_031267195.1 Holosporaceae bacterium
GATTTTCCACAATCATGACAGCATCGATGTTAATAAATACTGTGCTAAAATCCTGTGAATAACTTACTATACTGGATTTTGCATCCATTAACCGCGGTTCAAAGCGTCTTATGGCATCGTCGATGCGCAACTCCACTTCCTGCATATCAAATACATTTTCGGAAAAAATAGCGTCCGTCACATTGGTGCCGTAGGAAAAAGGGATGGGATATTCTTTGTTTTTAGCGGAGCATTCGTTCCAAAAAGATGCAACCCGAGTATTTAATAGCATTGACAGATCCTCAACTATCGATTCGCGCAATTCGTTGGAGGTACAAAGTCGTTTGGGATTTTTTTCAAATGTTACCGATATGTCTTCATCGATTAATTTTTTAAATAAAGCAATTTTATTGTGCATAATGCTCCTTTTCTCTTTTGCTTAATTTATTTTATTTCCCATTTTACAAGATCCACACTGACTCCTGCTGTGCCTTTTTTCGTTCCATCAGATTTATAATCGGTGTAAGTGTCTTTGTAGGACGAATATCTAAAGGAAAAAATCGCTTTTTCTCCTTTCCTGGAAAATGTCTGCACAAAACAGTTGGAAAATTCCTTTTCCTCTAGCGTTGCGATGTCATTCAATTTGAAAGATATTTTTTTTATGATAATTTTTGAAATTTCTTTTCCATTGGCTAAATTACTTTGAATAACAGCACAATGACTACCGTTTGGTATATGAATCCTTACATTTTCGGCGCAGATACTGGTGTCTGATGCTTTTCCTTCTGCGCTCATGGAAAATTTATATATGTGAAAATCCAAATCAAAAAACCGCGAGTATTCCTCAAAACCTTCCAATTCAGAAGAAAATATTTTATCGGCTGATATAAGCCACTGATACTGGCTCTGCTGTTGATCCTGCTCATTCTGCTGACCTTGATTCCGCTGAATTTGTTGCTCTGCCATCTGTTGTTGATTGCAAAAAAATTCTAAAGGGTCGTTTTTAGACCATCCTTTCTCACTACTCATTATGGAACTTGCTGAAAAAAAAGGATTCGCACTGTTAAGATTTTTATTAACCAGACTCATAGGAAACCACAACAAAAATAATGTTAACACTTACTCAACGAGAATATGCTATTCTAATTAAGAATTGGTAAAAAAATTACAATTTCTTCATCTATTGCTAAAGCACAAAATGAATAGTTGGCTACGAGCGAATAAAGTTGAGGTAACCATATTGGTGACGATGGCCATGGTTCTCAATGTTTTCATTCACATCCAAACAAGCGGAACAGAAATTACCTTCCGAGACACAGATGATTATATGCAACTGATGCGCATCCGGGATTTTTTTTGCCATCATGACTGGTCCAACAATGTAATATCCAAATGCAATGTGCCGTTCGGTGGTGAGCTCCATTGGACACGTTTTTACGACATTTTTCTGATCGTGCCATCCTATGTTCTTAGTTTTTTTACCAGCTCTATCAATGACGCTATAGAATATGTAGGATTTTGTATTAGTCCTGTCGTGCAGGCATTTACCGTCGTGTTTTTTCTGCATCTTTCGCAATTTTTAATGAGCAAGCGCAGTGCATTTGTCTGTACCACCATATTTGCCTCTCATCCATTAATATTACCCTATGAAGTATTCGGAAGGCCTGATCATCATGCATTTATGATAATGTTATTTTTGATTTTTCTGAGTAACATAAAAGATATGGCGAGCATCTTTACCTGTGACAAACGTAATTCATCAGCCGTTTGCTGGCGGAGACATGCACTAAAAATGGCATTCATTACGATGTTGGGTGTTTGGCTATCTCCGGAACTACTCGTACTATTTCTGATGGCCGATGGCCTAGTGTTTTTATGGTGGCTATTCGGAAGTAAGAATTATAATTCTCACAATAATTCGCATATTTTATGCTATCTATGCTTGAAAAATACGGCAACATCGGTGTTGATATGCACCGTTATTTTTTCAGGAATATCCACTAAAATAGTTGTTTTACTAGCACTACTAATTCTGTTCTATGTTATTTTCAGGTTTTGTTGCTGTTATGAAAATTGTCAATTTTCAAGAAACAATTCTGCTCAAGGACAAATACCGTCGGTACCAGAAACAATTGCTGCACTGATGGTGTTGCTGATGGTTGCTCTGTGTGTTCGTTCCAATGCGATTGAGTACGATCGCATATCATTTGTGCATTTCGTGTTGTATCTATACTCTGCTATTTTTATGTGGATTTGCGGAAATTATTGCTTCGGTGATAGTTTAAAATCTAAGCTTATTACCTGTTTTTGCTACTTTGCACTGTTGTTTATGCTTTTCCTGGCACTCTACGAAAAGTTTTTGCTAGGTCTTGCAGCGGATGTCAGTGATTATCTCAAAAAAATCTGGATGTATAGGGTATTGGAGATGCAATCTCCATTTGAACTTGGCTATGGTAAATTGTTTGTGATTAATTGCGTGATGGAACTAATAGCAATTGGCTTAAAAATAACTGATCTGGTCAAAATCTGGGAAACAACGGATCGAACAGAAATATTTCCGGCGCATGCAGTTGTTTGGAGCATCATCAT
>JAIRZO010000069.1 GCA_031267195.1 Holosporaceae bacterium
TAAAAGCCATTCATAACCTCAAAAATCAGTGCAAAAAGGCTGGTTTGTAAACACTGCCTACTCCTATACATGGCTCTCATGCCAGTATAACATATATCATCTCATGACGACAGAGTCTAATATTTATAAGAAGACATTCAAATAATTAATTTAGATTAATCTCGCACATTATAGGTGCGTGATCTGACGGTCTTGACCATTTCCGCGTAAATCGCAAAACATCTCCATCAACAAAAAGCCGCCAGGCGGCCTCTGATAGGTAAAATTGGTCGATTCTATACCCCATGTCCCGACTGAAAGAATCACGGCGACGATAATCCCACCAGGTAAAGCCCTTTTGATCCAGCACATCGCAAAAACCAGCTTCCCTTATGTTTTTTATGGCTTCACGTTCTCTGGAAGAGCATATGATCCCTTTGAATGATGGATTGTGTGTGTCCGACTCATTGGGCGCCACATTAAAATCACCTCCGGCAATGAATATTTCATCTCGTAAGTTCATAAATTTGCTTTTTAAATCCTCCAAAAAATTCAATTTGAAATAATATTGCTCACAGTCAACTTCCTGGCCATTCGGCACATACACAGATGCCACAAACATTCCACCGGTAAAAGCTTCGATGTAACGGGCATGACCGGAGCAAAAATTGATATTTACATCCTCTAGCATGGATTTTGAAAAAATTGCCACACCGTTGCGGCCCTTTTCTCCGCGAATGGCGATGTTGTATCCCAAATCTTCAAAATATTCAAAGGGAAAATGCCGATCATCAACCCGAGTCTCCTGCAGCAAGATGACATCCGGGTTACACTCCTTGCTAAGACGAATGAGATGCTCAATTCTTACGCGAATAGAATTAACATTCCAGGACACTATCTTCATGACATACAACTTTTATGGCCAAAGAACCTCTCCATAAAACACCAATTCAATCTCAAATTCAACTGTAGAATTTTCAATATAATTCCTGAAGCTGGGCACATTTCGTCCACAGAATTGCAATTCTGACATTTTGAAATTTGCAGTCGGTGCTACCGATAAAATTTGGGATTTTTTCCATAATCTTTCTGTAAAAACGCAACTGATCAATGTAAGCGGAAGGAACATTTTTTTGCTGATCAGTAAACACAACAGCAGATGCTGTTGTTTTAAAATCCACAATCCAAACATCATCATCTTTAAAGGCAACCTTATCCGGACGTCCCTCACGATTCTCAAATAGCAATGGCACTTCAGACAGTGCTGCCGCATCAAATAAGAATTCCAATTCCGCCTGCCGCAATACATTGAATGCCTCGTGCTTAGCCGCAAATTTTTGCACATCGGATAGGCTGAAATCCCGCAGCAAATAATCTCCGATGCTGGAACAAAGGTGATCGAAATCATCACTGCCACCACCATGGCCACAGCATCGCAAATATTTTGGCATTTCGCTCAACAGTAGATGTACACACTCTCCGTAGATTGCCGATTCCAAATAATTATTGCTGTGAAACGAAGGAATGGAGTCTCTTGAATATGGTGTCTTTGCTTCCTCTTCCGCAGGAAATGATGGAGATAGTTTTTGGGAAAACCAGTCTGGAATGGATTCAGGAACATCGCTGGATGTTATGCAATTTTTTGCGAATGGCTTGGCATCAGCAACGACGTTTTCCTGCATTTCATTGACATAACTACCGTAGCGCAGCGAATGGAAACCGTATTGTAGATTCTGTTCGAACAATACCTCATTCATATGCCGTCGAATAGTACTGTACCAGCAATTTTCAGGCAAGCCATGGGCTCCCTGCTCCCCCAAAATATACAAAAAATCCTCAGCTCGCGTCAAAGCAACATAGAGAAGTCGACTGGATTCCTCCAGATCCAATGCGGCACGTTGACCTCGCAATCGCTCAATTTTTTCAGGACGAAGATGTCTGGAAAAATCCCAAAACATCAACCCATCGTCGGACATAAGAACAGCTTCCTGCGGCATTCTAAAAAAATGACAATCAGCCAGCAGCACAAAGGGAGATTGCAATCCCTTGGATGAATGCACTGTCATCAAACGAACAGCATTATTTTGTCCGGATGACTCCCGTTTAATTTCATGCTGAAATGATCTGAACCATTCGAGGAATCCATCCAGGCCAGCTCCGCTATTGCTTTGGTTTTCATAGAACATAACGGTTTCCAAAAACACATGAAGCACATCCAGGCATTCTTCCCCCAAACGATTAATAAATTTTTCTCTGGTGCCGTCCGTCATAAATATCATAAAAAATTCCAAAGCAGATTTACCAAAGACACCATCCAAATTGGATTGAAGCTGCCGCAAATTATATTTGGAGCATAATTCTTCGTTCTGCAGCAAATAATTCCAGAGACATACACGTTTTTCAGTTCTATCGATGCAGGCTCGCATAAGATCTTCCTCGTTCATTCCAACAATTGGTGATTTTAATACACAGGCACAAGATAAATCATCGGTCGGAAAAAGAGCGAAAGTCGCCAGTTGAATTAGATCTTCCACGATTAATTCCTTCTCCAGCAAAAATCTGTCAAGTCCACAGACCGGAACACTTAGCGCACTCAGCGCACTCGCTATGTCTTTCATGGCAACCGCATCTCTTCTCTGGAAAAGAATCATGAAATCTGATGGTTGCGCCGACCTTCGCCGAGAATCAACCCAAACACCGCCGGTAATGGCATCATTTATGGTATTGCCGACATAAGCAGCTAGTTTGCTGCTGGCCGACCGTCGCTCTCGCTGATTTTTTACAATCCTCCAGGCATCATCATCCGCATCATCGTTTTCCACATCATCATCTGTGAATGGATCAACAATTTCCACCACCCCTCCATTCGACGATCTACTGGCAATATGTTTGATATTGGAGTTCTTTCGAAACTCTCGCTCTTCCGATAATTTTGTCGTCGCTCCGGTGACTCCTAAAAATTCCTCGGAATATCTCTGTTTCGAAAGAAGTCTATTGGAGAATAGTGGCCCACACACATCATCCACAAACGATAAAATATTGCCGCCAGACCTATGGGAAATGTTCAGAACAACATCGTGGAACCGCTGCCCACTAGCGGTAGATTTATTCCTAATATACTGATGCATTTTATGAAACACACAGACATCTGCTCCCTGAAACGAATATATTGACTGCTTATCGTCACCCACAACAAAGATCGTTTTGGATGGATGCTGGGTCGCAAAAAATTCATCTGATATGGCCCGGATAATTTCCCATTGTTCCGGACTCGTATCCTGTGCTTCATCCAGCAAAATATGATCAATGTTGCTATCCACTTTATACATAACCCATTCAATGTTTTTTAGGAGCACAGCAGTAATGGTGACTATGTCATCGAAATCGATGCAGTGATTAGCCCATTTTAATTCGTTGAACTTTGTAATGATGCGGCTGATTATGGAGAAAAACTCGATGTTTGCCTTTGCAGATACGTAGGTTTTTTTTTGTTCCCAAAATTCCTGCACCCACTTGGCAGCTTCCAGCATTTGTGACGGAAAATCTGGATATTTTTTCGCCAGCTGTGCCGAGCATAGCCTGTTTCTCAAAATGTATTCTTTTGTGAGAAATACAGATAGAAACTCCGTTGAATTACCAACAGCAGCAGATCGCAGCAGCTGCGCTTTTTTCGTATCCTCCCCATTTCCAAATGATAGAACATCTGCCATTTGCAGAAATTTTTGTTTTTGTTCCTTCCACAACATTTGTTGTAGCAGATGCGAATCCATCTGAACATCAAAATCAACGATCGATTCCAGCCATTTATTGTCATTCTTTACCAGTGGATTAGCTTCTCCCGCAACAATCTGAAAAAAAGAAAGATAGGTCGACTTAATATCACCGATGTTCGTCAGCCATGTTCGATAATTTTTTAGAATAGCAAAAAGATCCAGCGTAAAACGAGAAATATATTCCAGCGAATGGAGATTTTCCCGTTGCTGCATAACAGAACTAATGGCTTCCCGCAGCAATGCATTAATCTGGTAATCATCGCCGGTTGTAAATCCCGGAAGTAGACCGGTCTCCAGCGGAAATTTTTCCAGTAATCCCAGACAGAAGCTGTGAATTGTCTTTATCTGCACCCACTCCGCTGCATTTGTGCTCTGGACAAATAGAGATCGTGCCAATGCTATTGCATATGGAATTCGCTGAGAAATATCGCATAATCTGGAATTTGTACACAGTCGCCCAATGCCAAACGATAACAATTCCTGCTCCAAATCCCCCATTTCCATTTTCTGCCAGCGGTACAGTTGCTGCGACAATCGGTCGAGCATCTCGGCAGCCGCTGCTCGAGTGTAAGTAATGCAGAGGATCTTAGCTGGATTTACCCCCCCCAGTAGCAGTGCCAATATCCTATCAATCAAACTTTTTGTTTTGCCGGTGCCAGCGGAGGCAGAAATCCAAATAGAAGCACCGATATCTTTTATTTCATCCAGCATTATGATCATCACATGCCATATGCCCTGCTCCATTCTTTTACTCGAGCCAAATGACAATGAGCTGCATCGTAGGAATACTGCACATTCACATCGTAAGGAATACCAATAATGTTGTATTGGGTTATGATTTTTTTAAGACCTTCCAATGCTCCATCCATCAGGCGATCAACCTCCTCTGGATTCGCCGCTATAACGTGTATTTCCCCGCCAGATCCGGTTCCATTCAAACGCCAATATTGCAGCGACGAAACTCTGGAATGGTGTGTATCGCAAAGTGCTTCGATTATACCATAATGTGCCATTATAGCCTCGATGACCAGCTGCGGTGCCCGCCCGCATATCACATGATTGCAAAGAGGAACTATTCCTGATTTATAGTCAACAATAGTCATCGATCCATCATCCTTAAGATCAATGCGATCAAGAATACCAGAAATTTTCACGCGATAATCCATGCCAACTTCAACGAAATACTCCCCGGGAACCTCCGACATCGATTTGCCATTGTGTGGTAGATTAGCCACAACAAAAGAAAAAATATTCTTTAGACGGAAATACCATAAACCAAAGTCCGAGGCACTCAGCCATGTATCCTTCAGCAGGCGCTCGCCAATATCATGAAACAGATCAACATTCTGTGTAAAAATATCGCTTTTGACGATTTTATCCATAACGCCGTGAATAAAATTACCACGTACATTACCACGAAATCCAAGAGGAGGTAGCTCCTTCAGGTGAAGAATTTTTTTTACATATAATCCATATGGATTATTCATCAGCAACCTCACATCACTGATTGACAATTGCTTAGGACGATGCTGGAGAGAAGGATTCGGTGCTACAAAGGAAATGTTTATGCGATGCTGCGCTATATTGCAATTGATTACCAGCCGCTCCAGCCAATCTGCATGATGTATTTTCAACTCATCCTTCAGTTTTTCGAAAAATCTATAACATGGCCGCTGCACTCCATCAATGATCCTTGACATAGTTATCAGCACATTGTTTTTGCGCACTAGCCTCTCAAAAACGCGTTGAATAAATTCATTTTTTTTATCCACCGTCTGTATTCCGAGAATTTTTAACATGGATTGTGTTATCCAAAAATCGTTCTGTTCAACGACAGAAAAATTAATATCGTTAGCACCGGCAATAATGACAAAATCCGCCTCCAGCAGCTGCGCATCCATGATGCCAACCATCACAACGCCTGGAGTATGACCACTCGGTGTCCTGGCACTCGCCGTCAGCAGATGATTTTTCACAAAAATCGTGAATTCCGTAAAAGTCATGGATCCCAGAAACTTCGAATGTTTCAGAAAATGCCAAAACATATCAATAAACTCATGAAATAAAGTATCCGTGAATCCCGATTCCATCCGCCCCAGCAGAAGATCTCCCATACCACAGCAGAAGGAATACCATTCGAGAAAATACTTCCGCTTCGGCATCGACGAAGAAATTTCTTCAGCGATAATTTTCAGCTTCTGCACCAAATTCACAACTACCGGAAGCGATTTTTCATCCACCAAAGAATTGTTTTCCGTTCCAGACATCTGCAGCCCCTGCCACAGGGCAAACGCCTCAAAAAAATCGGATGGAATTGCAGCACGGGAACGGAAAAACATTTCCATTCCTGCTAATAGCGTCCTGCATGATTCCACCAACTCCGCCGTTTTTGATGATGATTCACACGATTTCGAGGAAGAAACTGCGGATACACGTCCCATCAAAGCAATTTTTAATAGTACCATCACATCCGGCGTTGGAAAGTTTTTATCTATAACCTTTAGCAGCTGCGCAACGAATGCACCTGCAGGAGTTTTTGCAAACTGCACACCGGTGGAATCATTAATGATGATGTTCCAGCGTCGTAACTCATGCCTGACTTTTTCCGCAAGTGATCGGCTAGGCGACACAACCAGGACACTTTTGTTTTCGGCAATTGCTTTTCTAATGGCAATAGCAATAGCAAATGATTCCCCAGATAAATTATTAAATTCACAAAATTCTATATGATTTTCACTGCATACATTCCCGCATGGGCCGGTCCACATGCCGTCATTATTATTCTCTAATTGATCACTTATCCCATTCATCCCACATATATTATATATGCGCCCTTCTACAGAAGATGCCACACGATCCAAAAAAATTCTGGTTATCCGATTGGCCCCCTCAATGCCAATGGCTACTATTCTATGACCATTTTGATTGAAATTGCTTTCGTGAATAGTCGATTGCAGCTTTGCTTTCATAACTGCAATCATGGCAGAAATTTCCACATTTTCTAGGCAATTCTGCAACAAGTAAAATGTATGCATCAGATTTTCTTTTAGATGATCAGGAATTATCTGAAATAACTGATGATAATCGATGTCCTCCAGCAACAATATTTGGAAAAATTCACTCAGTTTTTTGGCCAGTGTAAATATTGAACTAGCCGGCACACTTTCATTTTTTAAATCGGATTTTAATTGTCGTACCATCAGCAGCAGTATTCGCATATCTTCGCAGGAAAGCTCATCAGCTATGGATCTGATGGTCGGCAGCAATGTTGCAACAGCAACATTATCTTCCAAATATTTACGCAAATGGCGTCTAAATTCACAGCAACTGCGACGGTTGGGCAGGTATACGGTATAGGATACTAGCCCAACATTACCCAATAAATCATTCCCAACTGCAGTGGCAATTTCCCGCAGCAGATCATGTATCAACGGCACATTAAAAATGCGTTGCACTGAATTAATCACAACTTCGGACAACAGAAACAAATCTCCCGCGTATCACGGTTGCTATTTTTCGATAATTAACGCGAGGATGCAACTTTATTTTTTAATGGTTTTTACAGTTTTAAGAATATTCTCTGCCTCTGCAGATCCCATTTCGTTAATATAATTGCTTCCAGAAAGAATTTTAGAATACATGTCACTGGTAATGCTATCGAGCGGCAACGGATCGTCATTAATAATTATAAAGGCGAATGTCTCTTTTCCATCTGGAGAACTTGATGGCATTTTACGTATGGCATAAGCCATCGTATGAGAATACCCCATTTTAGCATACAACATAAATTTATTAGTATAAGTATCGGAGTAGAATGTATCCACGTTCGAAGAGTTTCCCGAGCTATTAACCAAAAAACGTAGCGCAGCCATTGTATGGTAGGCGAACAGTCTATTACATGACACATATACCATCTTTCCTGGATACTTGGATGTTATGTAACAAAGAGCTTTTTTACTCCTATCCATAACCGAAGCTCCCGTCTCTCCACCGGAACAGGCTTTGTTGGTTGGATTTTTAAACGCATCAATAACTTTCGGTATTCTCAAAATATCCTCAATATTTCCTTCACCTAACTCGCCAGAATTTTGCTCATTCAATTCCTGCAGCACATTGACTTTTATGTTATCAGCCACAGACGAGTGATCATTTTTTATACTCAGGAATACCAGGCTCGATTGCGTAGACCTGATGGTAGAACCGGAAAAAATCGCACCGAATTTAAACAAGACTGCAGCAACTTTCATTGCCTGAAACGATACGGTATCAACTTCCACAGGAGTACCTTCTGATGTAGGTCGAGATTCTGAATTATTCGTTTTGCAATGCCTAGACAACAAAATAACCGTATACTTACCAGATCCAAGCAACTGAGATAGCCGCTGATTTTTTTCGGAATAATTCTCAACGTAAAAATCCTGATCAGGAATTAAATCCGAAGCGAAAAATGGATCAATTGTCATATTAATAATCTGCGAAGGAGTCGCCAACAGTACCGGAGTTTCGGTACTGGAAACAATTCGTGGGCTATCTGATAAACCAATAACTTCTTCCACTTCCTTCTTAATAATGATGGTCGTTGTGATAGTTTTTCTTACTCTTCGAGATTTTTGCTTGCACTTCTGGCAGAAAGCACGCGCATCTGAATCAGAACCATCACTTTCAGAATCAGAGGGAGTTCCCGTCGACGTTGATGATAATAATGACAATGAATCCTCCAAATTCACTATACCATTCTGAAGAATTGATCCAGAGGCATTAGTGCACGTTGGCGATACAATCGGAGAGGACGAATAGACAGTGCATACTTCCCTCTGCTTTTCTTTTTCTTCCTTATCATTACCAATTGGCTCTAGTACAAGCTGTTCGACGGAACCATCGTTTAAATTACATACTTTTACATCTAAAGATTTCTTAGTACATTGAGCAGAAACAACCGCTAGGGCAAGTGATACTATAACAACTAAAGAGGAAGTTTGCATGATACCATTCCTTTCTGCTAAGATCATTCTAGAGCAACCAACCAGAGTATAGCACCTTATTTGTTAATAATAATAGAAAATTTTTAGATAAAATATGTCCATTTACACACCCAGAACAAAGATCAAAAACCATGCTAAATAAATTAGACGAACGGCATCATCAGAGCGACATTGCCTTCAATCCCGGTAATTCACTTCCTTCAACATATGCCATAAATGCCCCTCCGGCGGTTGATAAATGTGAAAAACTCTCATCCAGTCCAAATTTTTTCATGGCATAAGATGTATCACCGCCGCCAACGATGGATGATATTTTTCCATCAATGGATAGCCTAGCAATTTCCTGTGCCAAAGACCTGGTACCAAAATCGAATGGAGATTTTTCAAATAAACCTACCGGTCCATTCCACAGAACAGCCGCACATTCACCGATGTGTTTTTTGAACAGCTCCACCGATTCTGGTCCGATATCAAATATGCTGGCATGACTGTCATCGTAAATTACTGTGTGTTTAAAGCTTTCTCCTTCTCCTATGAGAGCAGAATAATCACTGGGTAATATCAGTTCACAATCATTTCTGCGAGCATTATCCATAATTTCCAAAATATCAGCATCATAGTCACTTTGATTGAAAATTTTCAAAGCCTTGTGGCCAACAAAAGCCATAAAAGCTCCCGCAATACCACCTCCCAGGGCCAATTTATTTACTTTACTAACCAAACTTTTCAATAATTTTACTTTAGACTGCAATTTTCTGCCACCAACTATGGCTATACTGGGAGATAAATCACGTCGGAAGAACGCATTGATAATACTGATCTCATTCGCAAATGATGCGCCAAGCGCATGCGGGAGAAATTTTGGAATGGCACAAATGGAAGCATGATTTCTGTGAGACGCTGAGAATGCTTCGTTGATGTAAACATCTGCCAAGCTCGCCA
>JAIRZO010000084.1 GCA_031267195.1 Holosporaceae bacterium
GAATAATTTACTTACAGCTAAAAATGCAGAAAAACTACGCAAATTGTTGATTTTAACTGAAATATGAGCAATCTAATCCATAATCCGCGTTAATAAGTCAGCAGGCTCACTTTACGGCATCGAAAATATTTTGCAAAGCTTCTTGAATTTTTGAATGGTCTGTTCCTCCTCCCTGAGCGAATGTTGCTCCGCCGCCGCCCTTGCCATTCAGCGGCAGCAGCATTGTTTTCAGTAGTTGTCCGGCATTGTAACTTTCCTGCCGATCCTTGCTAACGGTGATGATGACGTAAACTTTATTGTCGTCGCACTTTCCCACCAAAACTATCACAGTGCCGCTGGGATTTTGTTTTCCAATAATTTCACTCAGCGAGCGCAGCTGAGCAACATTGCAATCCTCCAGGAATGTCGTTACAATTGCCGTATCGACTTTCTGTATTTTCTGCATATTTTGCAGCGCAATTTTATGCTTGTCGGAGGTAATCTCGTCATTTCTCCGCTTGAGTTCCAGAATTAAATCATCAATCCTTCCGTAGATGTCTCCGACACTGCACTTTAATTTTTTTGAAATTTTAACGATGGTATTTGTGATTTGCTGTAGCTGCTGCAAAACCATCTGTCCCGTAACGGCTTCTATTCTTCGAATGCCGGAACCGATGCTGGCTTCGGATAAAATCCTGAATGAGCCAATTTCTGAAGTACTTTTTACATGGGTACCACCGCACAATTCAAAGGAAATTATGGATGTCTCGGGGCTGCTATCATCTGCCACCTCTTCTGTTGCAGTAGCAGGTTCGGTTGCAGCAATGCATACGGTGCGCACGGAATTTTCGTATTTCTCTCCAAATAGAGCCAAGGCTCCGGAGCTAATGGCCTCTTCTCTGGACATGATTTGCGACAACACCGGAAGATTTAGTTCAATCCATTCGTTTACTAAAATTTCTACTTTCAGCAAATCATCGGCAGAAATGGAGAAATTGTGAGAAAAATCAAACCTAAGCCGTTCATCATTTAGAAATGAACCACGCTGGGCAACATGTTCTCCCAGAAGAGTTCTGAGAGCAGCCTGCAGCAAATGGGTAGCCGTGTGATTTGCCCCTGTGCGCCGCCTTTTACGCTCATCAATGCGCAGAATCGCCATATCTTTACCTGCAAATTCACCAGATGTTACAATACCTTCATGGGCAATGAGTGCATTGCAAAATTTTAGTGTATTAGTAACCAGAAACGACGCTGTTGCAGTCTCAATGATGCCGGCATCACCACATTGTCCTCCGCATTCCGCAAAGAAAGGCGTTGATTCGGTTACAATAAATGCTCGAGTTTGTGGCTGAGAAAAATCTTCGGCGGAAATTTTTTGATATTCCTTTCCATCGAGAACAATGGCCACAATTTTTCCGGAAGCTGAAGTTGTTTCATAGCCCACGAAAGCGCTGGCCTTCAGGCGGTCCTTCAGCTCGAGCCAGATCGCACTCTCCTGCGTTTCGCCGGATCCGATCCATTTGGCGCGATTTCGTTGTTCTTTCAGAGCTTTTTCAAAGCCATCACCATCCACAGAAATATTATGGCCTTTTAAAATATCCTGCGTTAAGTCCATTGGGAATCCGTAGGTGTCATACAATTTAAACGCCGTATCTCCTCCCAATGTTCCACCGGAGGGAATATTTCGCACTTCCTGCTGAAGTATTTTTAGACCCCGCTCCAGTGTCTGCAGAAATTTTTCTTCTTCCGTGTATACTAAAGATTCAATAGGGCTTTTTGCTTTGGCCAGTTCCGGATATATGCCTCCCATGAGCTGAACGAGATCCTCGCTAATTTTAAACAAAAAAGGATCTTTTATGCCAAGGATATGACCATGCCTAATGGCTCTGCGCAAAATGCGCCGCAGTACATATCCCCGTCCTTCGTTGCTGGGCATGATTCCATCCGCAATCAAAAAACAGATGGAACGAATGTGGTCGGCAATAACTTTGTAGGAGGGATAGGTATCAGCGAAATTGGTTTTGGAAATGGATTTTATCTTGTCAATGAGTGGCCGAAATAGATCCGTTTCATAGTTGTCGTGCACTCCCTGCATAACACTGGAAATGCGCTCCAATCCCATACCGGTATCTATGGATCGATTGCTTAAATTAATTTGTTTTCCATCGGCCAGACGCTCATACTGCATGAATACGATGTTCCATATCTCGACAAATCGGTCGCCGTTTTCATGCTCAGAACCCGGCATTCCACCAAATATATCAGCCCCGTGATCAAAGAATATTTCTGTACATGGACCGCAGGGACCGGTATCGCCCATGGACCAAAAATTATCCGCTGTAGCTATGGGAATTACCACCACATCTCCGGCGATACTCTTCCAAAATTGTTTCGCCTCCTCATCACTGTGGTATACTGTGACCACCAGTTTGCAGGGAGAAATGCACAACTCTTTTGTGAGAAAAGTCCAGGCAAACCGGATTGCTTCCTCCTTAAAGTAATCTCCAAAGGAAAAATTACCAAGCATTTCAAAAAATGTGTGATGGCGGGCCGTAAATCCCACCTGATCAAGATCATTGTGCTTGCCTCCGGCTCGAATACATTTTTGGGCCGTTACCATTCGGCTATGGGGGCTGGTTTCCAGTCCCGTGAATATATTTTTGAACTGCACCATACCGGCATTTGTGAAGAGAAGGCTGGGATCAGCCTGCGGTACAACACTACTGGATTCCACAACGTGGTGACCATTCCTTTTGAAAAAAGATAAAAATTCATGACGAATGAGAGAAGATAACATGACTAGCTCATAATCCTAGGTAAAAGGTTTGTATTGAACATTTTCTAACTCAACTGAAATAAAAATCCATGATTTTTTTCAACGATTCTTCCAGGGAAATTTTCGGCGTCCATTGTAATAATTCCTGCGCTCTTTTGATAGCAGGCACTCGGCGAGAAACATCTTGGTATGAATCTCCATAATATTCTCGCGAATTCACATTGCGTACCGTTATTTTATTGGCAGAGTCCGCCAGCTTATCGTACTTTTTTGCCATGTCTACCATTATATGCGCTAATTCTCTTATGGTCCATAAATTACCAGGATTACCTATGTTAAATATTTGCTGCTCAGCACAGCCATTTTCGTTTTCTATTATGCGGAGGATGGCTTCCACTGCGTCATCTATGTCAATGAAACAGCGCATTTGACCACCCCCATCCACCAGATTTATGTCATTTCCGTGATAAATATTGCTCAAAAATTGCGTTATAACCCTGGAACTGCCATAGGATGCATTAAAAATATCGTCCAAGCGAGATCCAATGAAATTAAATGGCCTGAATAGTGTGTAGGATAAACTATCCCGCACACCATGGGCATAAATTACCCGATCCAGCAACTGCTTCGAAGCCGAATAAATCCACCGCTGCTTGCAAACAGGACCTGTAACGCAGTAGGATGTTTCCTCTTCAAATTTTTCATCAGAACACAGGCCATATACCTCGGAAGTTGAAGGGAATATAAGACGTTTCTGGTATTTTGCTACCAGTTTCACGATGGCGAGATTGGCTTCAAAATCAAGCTCAAAAACCGCCAGAGGATTTTTCACATACACCGAGGGATTTGCGATTGCCGCCAGCGGCAGCACCACGTCACTTTTAGCCAAGATTTCTTCTACCAGTGGCATGGAAGTCAGTATATTAATATTGAAAAAATTGAAATTATCATCCGCTAGCAGGTGTTTGATCTTGTCGCTGGCTATGTCAATGGCGAATATTTTCCACTGTTGATGATTTTTTAGAATTTGCTCCGATAAATGACTGCCAATGAAACCACCAGCACCAATAATTAATATATTCATGGCGTTCATTTTTTCGATTTTCTCTTTTTTTCTAAAATATCACGAATCACAAAACTGGGGTGCTCGCAAATCGCAAAATATGCTCTTCCAATGTATTCCCCCAGCAAGCCAATGCCCAAAATAATCACACTGAGCAATAGAAATAGAAAGGCGAAATGCAATCCGTAGCCATGGTGATGGGAAACGATCTTCTTAAACAGTTCGATGCAAAAATATACACCACTGAACGAAGAAATAATCATGCCAAGCAGTGTAAAAAGTTGCAGAGGTAGCAAAGAAAACCCCGTAAGTAGATCAAATGTAATTCTTATGAGCTTATAGAGATTATATTTCGAATTTCCAGCACTTCTTTCTTCGTGGGAAACTGGAATGTCTATGGGATTTCCTGCAAATTTTTGGGCAAGTGCAGTGATGAATGTCGATGTTTCTCGGGTTTTGATTACTTCATCAACGATGTGTCTGCGATATGCCCGCAGCATACATCCGTGATCTCGCATGGAAATACCGGTAACCTTTTCCCGAACAAAATTGATCATCCTGGATGCATAAGTTCTGAAAAAACTATCCTGTCGCTGAGCACGATATCCTCCCACAAGATCATAGCCGTCATCAATTTTTTCCAAAAGACGCGGGATTTCTTCCGGAAGATTCTGGAGATCCGCGTCCAATGTCACGACGACATCCCCTCGCACATGCTCGAATCCAGCTAAAATCGCGACGTATTGCCCATAGTTTCCATTAAAAGTTATGATGCGGAGCAGATCCGACTTTTGTCGAAATAATTCCTGTAATATTTTCGGAGTTTGATCTTTACTACCATCATCCACAAAGATAACCTCATATGCTTTTCCAAAAGCATCCATGGTTGCGAATAGACGTCTACACAAAGCACCTATGTTTTCCTGTTCATTGAAAACAGGAATTACGATCGAAACAAACTGCGTTTTTTTCGTGAAATCACTTAAGCATCGCGAACTCTTGGATGATGTGAAAGTATTTGTTTCGCTTCCGGTGAATTCGTCCGATGATGCTACTATTTTCTTTTCTCTAGCCATTTTTGCTTTCCTAAAAAAACT